>JANZKD010000036.1 GCA_025061245.1 Candidatus Culexmicrobium profundum | reverse complement strand
TAACATTTTCTCTGAAGACTTTCCTTATTTTTGAGGAAAAAGACCTATTCTGGCTTTTTTCTTTTTTATTTTCGTTGTCTACTTCTTATAAGCGAAAAATACTTATATAAGTCACAAAATAATTAAAATATACTCTCTCCGGAGAGTGTTTATTCATGAAAAAAGGTAAATGGCGCATTGAGTATACATCACCTACTGGTGATAAAATCTCTGTCACACTTGAGGGCCGGTTTACATTTGAGAAAATAAAGCAATTATTTGATTTAATAGAGTTATTTTCAGGTTCATCCTATTATGATGAACTAAGTCACAGTGTCACACCTATCACAGTTAAAAGTAAAGAGAGTAGAGATCTTAAGAAACGTTTGGTTTTGTTATTGGGCCGACGATTTGCAGATAAATGGTTTACAAGTAAGGATGTCTCTTTAGCCTTCTTTGAAGAATATGGTGAACATATTCCTGTAAATGTTGTTGCAACATATTTGGCTAGATTACATTATTCAGGATTGTTAATTAGACAAGGTTCGAGAGCGAGATGGCGCTATCATCTTTCGCAAAAAGCATTATTAGAGCTATCTTCTTAATTATTGTCATTTCAAGTCACATTTCTCTTTAAGCATAACCTAATTCTTCTTCTAGCATAATTATTTGCTTTATTTTTTCTGGTACTCTATATGCATAGGGCCATACTGACTCGTCTCTTATGAGTAATCCTTTTTCCGTTAATTTTTTCAGTAATCTACAGGTATGTTCTCTTGCCTTTCCGATTTTTCTGGCGATGCTTGTTCCACCTTTTAGATTAGGATACTTTATCAAGACTTTAATTATTTGCCTTTCTGTTCGTGTTAGTTTTGAAATTTCACTTGCAAGATCTCTTTCTGTGACTTGTGATGTGACTTTTTTAGATACTCTTTCTCGAGCTACTGGTGTTACTCGTACCTCTTTTCTAGTTTCTACTTTAGGTTTTGTTGGCAGCGGTAATCTAACAGCAACTTCTTTCTTTTCTTCAATGGGTTTAGGTATCTCTACTGCCGGCCTTTCAACAGGGACTCTTGGTATTTCTTCTGTTCTTCTAGGTCTTGGATAAACTGGCCTTGGTACTTCTTCAATGTATCTTTCTTTTTCTATAATTTCTTTAATAAATGATTCTAAACGTCTAAATTTGCTTCTCATATCGGTTACATCTTCTTCAATCATATCTAAGCGTTCCTCTAAAGCTCTCATCCTTGATAATCTACGTATGATAATTTCAAAATATTCTAACATATCTCTTCTTAGTTCATTTATTATTTTGTAAATGTCGCTTTGACTCTTCATGTTCTCATTTCCTGATTTGTTGCATATCATAATATGTAACTTCTCACTTAAAGCTCTTTTGTCTGTGTGACTGTTTCATCACATAATAGGACAACATTGATCTTTCATTATATATGTAACTTTTCTTTGTCTCCATTCTTTTATGATTATCGGCTTTATTTCATTATCGCTTGGATCATGGTAAATTGTAACTTAAAAATAGTAACTCCGATACAATAATATCAAAATCACATTTGTGACGATGTTACATAGTAACATTTAAATGATTTCTATAATTAATCATTATAAGCTCAAGAGGTCTAGTTTATGAAGCGCTGTGCAACAATACATGTGAGTGGAATAGTTCAAGGTGTAGGTTTTAGACCATTTGTTTATCGAATAGCTCTCATACACAATTTAAAGGGTTACGTTTTAAATTTGGGTGATGCAGGTGTAGAGATCGTTGTTGAGGGTGAAAAAGACGATATCGATGCTTTTCTTCATGATCTTTTAAATAATAAACCTCCTACTTCTAGAATTGATACCTTTAAAATTCATTGGAGTAGCTCATTGAAAGGATATAAAACTTTCAAAATATTGCCCAGTTCTCCAAGGACGACAGATTTAATTTCAGTTGTACCTCCTGATGTAGGTATTTGCAATGAATGTATTTCAGATATCTTAACTCCTGGTAGCCGATGGTATCATTACCCTTTTACATGTTGCTCAATTTGTGGGCCGCGTTTCACTGTGATTTGTGATTTACCTTATGACCGTGAGCGCACATCTATGGTTGACTTTCCATTATGTGAAGAGTGTTTAAGAGAGTACAATGATCCTTTAGATCGACGCTATCATGCACAGGGTATATGCTGCCCTAAATGTGGTCCTAAAATGTTTCTATACTCTGTAGATGGCTCCCCTATAGATGATAAAGACCCGCTTTTATTAGCAGCTAAATTATTAGATGAGGGCTATATACTTGCTATAAAGGGACTTGGTGGTTTTCACATTGCAGCTAAGACAACTGATGATGATGTTGTGTTAAAATTAAGGAAGCGAAGAAGACGTCCTTCTCAACCATTTGCTGTGATGTCTCCTGATATTTCCACTATACGAAAATATGCAATCGTTTCTAACATAGAAGAAGAACTCCTTACCTCCTTTCAGAAACCTATCGTGCTTCTTCAAAAATCGGAAGAATATTTTCTATCAAAATGGATTTCGCCAGGATTACATAATATTGGTGTTATGCTTCCTTATACTGGTATACATCTTCTGTTATTGCATTTTTCTAAAGAGCCGGCCCTAATAATGACAAGTGCTAATTTACCTAAGGAGCCTATGATAATTAAAAACGATGATGCTTTTAAGCGTTTAAGAAATATAGTTGACTTTCTTTTGATTCACAATAGACGCATTATAAATAGATGTGATGATTCAGTGTTGCGTGTGACGTCAAATATCCCTACCTTCATTCGAAGGTCACGGGGTTTCGCACCATCACCTATTGATATTAACTCCCTGCGTTCTAATTCAACAATTTTAGCTGTTGGAGGCGAATTACAAGTTACGGGAGCAATACTTAAGAACAATAAATGCTTTCTTACTCAGCATATTGGTGATACCGATAATCTTGATATTCTCTCTTACCTCAATAAAAGTTTAAACTATCTTATGAAAATTACCAGATCTAACAATATAGATGCAATTGCATGTGATCTACACCCACAATTTTCTACAACAAGGCTGGCTAGAGCTTTATCTGAAAAGTTTGACACACCCTTAATTCAAGTTCAGCATCATTTTGCTCATTTAGCTTCTTTAATTGCTGAATCAAACATACCTTTAGATTCCTGTGTTGTTGGAATAGTCATAGATGGCTACGGATATGGAGTTGATGGACGGGCATGGGGTGGTGAATTAATTGTTTATACTGATGAGACCTTTGTAAGAGCAGGTCACCTCCGTTATCAGCCTATGCCTGGAGGTGATATGTGTACAAGATATCCTGCACGTATGCTTGCCGGCTTTCTTTCAGAGACATTTTCAATAGATTTTACTCGTGACTTTTTAAAGTCACAATACCTTTCCAGTTTTAAATACGGTGAAAAAGAGATAGATATTGTACTTAAACAGATTGCTTCAAATGTAAATGTACCAAGGACATCTAGCTTAGGCCGCATATTAGATGCATTTTCTGTGTTGTTTAATTTGTGCAAAGAACGAACATATGAAGGAGAACCTGCCATGAAATTTGAGTCATATGCAATCAAATGTCCCTCTCCAGTTGACTTTAACTTTCATATTCCTCTAAAAGAAGAACAGTGCACTACCATAATTGATACAAATAAGCTTCTAAGCTATGTACTTGATTTGATAAATACTAAAAAATGGAGAGGTGAATATATTGCCCGATTTATTCATGAGTCTTTAGCTGAGGCATTAGCGCTAGCTGCTTTACAAATAGCTAAAAAATTTGATGCTAATTATATTGGGATAACTGGTGGGGTTGCTGTTAATGAGCTTATAGTATCAAAAATATCTAAAATATTGAAATCTTCAAATATCCCTATTCTTCGACATAAATTAGTGCCACCTGGAGATGGAGGTTTAGCTTTAGGTCAAGCTTTTATCACTGCGCTAAGCCTTAAATAAACATGTGATGTGACGTGATTTGAATCACATTGTCACATTTCTTTTATCATCAATTTATGGTAATTGTCTCTGGAAATATCTCTTGATACACCATGAATTACCATAAAATTCATGGTAGTCTGAGTTTTGTGACTTCGATTTTATTGAATAAGCTTAGCCTGAATATGGATTTTAATTCTGCCATATTCACTCAGTAGATCATCATTTGATGGTGAGTGAGTGTACAACTAGTAATGCGAATACTCCTTTTCTGAATTTTTCTCAGACCAAGTTTTAATTTCTACCAGTAGGTATGCAACATTAATGTTACAATTCAACCCTATAACTGTCTACTCTTCTAAAAATCCCCACTATTTAGAACGTAAGTTACAAAGCTCTAATAGTTAACAAACCTTACACTGTCATTTTTACATAGATCCCATTTTCATCGCTTAAGTCCTTATATTAGAGAGTTCTAAGAGAAACAATCTACTTCTACCATGAGCTGATGGTGAGTGAATAGAGGAGGCTTTTTGTCAGCTTACTCTTAATTCTTTTAGTTATTTTTCATTTATGTTATTTGATTTTATTATCTTTTGTTACAATAGTTTTTTCTCACTATATTAGAAATAATATAATAGAAGTCACAGTTGACAATGTGAATGCTGCAATTGATACTTTTTTAGCAATTCTCAATGCCTCACTTATTGCTTTTGAGAATTTAGCTAACAAATCTTCACCTAAGACTTTTATGCTTTCTACTGTTATTTCCCTAATCGTATAATTCATATATGTAACTTTTTTGTTTGATTCCTCTGCTACTTCGATGGCATATTTAACTAACACCTCTTTATGATCTATTTCTCCTACAGGATGATATCCTCTTTCTTCAGGTGTTAATCCATTTACGCTATGTGTATCTGTTGTTAATACTTCCACATTTGAGATTTTTTCTTGCATTAATCTTTTGATAACTTTTTCTCTAAACTCTGGTATCATATTGTTTCCATCATATACTATGAATGTAAACATTTGTTTTTCTGTACCGATAGTTAGACCGATTACGCCTCCCTTTCCTATTCCTTGTTCTTCAGTATATTCTTTGATTATTTTTCTGCTTATACCAATTTTCAGTTTATTTTGATTTAGATTTTTTACTTTTGTTAATGCTTTTTCTGCTGCTTCAATTATTTCTTTGTAGTCTTTATCGCTTAATTGTTCATTTTCTCTTATGCTGTTGTGTGCATCAATGATCATTACATCTTTTATTCCTAATTTTTTGGCTTTATCCTTTATTTCTCTCTTAATCCACATAGGTAAGTCTTCTGTTAAATTTGGTGCTCTAGTTACTATTAGAAGTGCTGTATCTTCAAAAAGTTGACAGTATATTGTGCATTTGCCTTTTTTAATTTTTATTATATTGGTTGCTTTCGTTCTGTCAGGCTTTGCTTTAAAATTTTCTTCTATTATTCTTCTTATTATTTTTTTACAGTCACTGGTGTTTGCTATGTCTTGTCCATGTTCAGAGATTCCATGTAGCACTACAGCTTTAATATTATCTCTTTCTAGCTGATCAATTATTATATGGGGAAATTGGCTACTTCCAAGGTCTCTAAATGGTCCGAAGTGAAATTCCGGTATTATTATAGTATATTTTGGTTTATTCTCTTCATCAAAGAATATGATGTTTTTAATTTTTACATCTTCTTCATGCGAATATTTCTCAAGGATTTCTTCTATTTTGTCTTTTCTGTTAGCTAGCCAATATTTTGTAAAGGCATTGAACAATTTTATTCCTTCTATTTGTATTACCTTTAATCCAACCTTATCAACTGCATCCATAAGGAACCATGAGGTGATGGTGAATGAGCCTGCAACATAAAAACTCCTTAAAATTACGTTTAGAATACCATATTTACCAATAAGTTGATAAATCCATACTCCTGAAATAACGCACATTGCGTAATGCAAAATAGAGCTTAGAAACGCTTCTACTTTTTTTCTTTCAAGTGTGCATATAACTAAGTATTTTAAAGACATTATAATTCCACAACTAACTATTGTCACTATTTCCTGGACTAATATACTGTTCATTATTATGGAAATTGTGACTCCTGTGATGTTTGAAATACCCATAAATAAGACAGTAAATAAAGATAAACCAGCTAATCTTCTTTCTGTTAATATTTCTCGTTTCATCATCTTTACAGTTATATACGTTGATAAAACAGCTGGAAGTATATAGTACATGATTATAAATAAAATAATATTTTTCAGAACGTCATCTCCTGTAAAGTATTGTTTACCCATACCATGAATAATTCCGAATATTATGCTTGACAATGTAGTTCTTATCAGAATATCTCTGTAGGATGGCAACCTGAATAATAATTTATATCTTGCTGCAATTTCTTTGCTACTTTCCATGCTCCAAACCTCAAATTTGGAAATTTCTTTATTAACGTCACTTTTAATTATATCTTAGGTGGTTTTATGTCATTTGCTGACGATAACCAGAAAAAACAATTGTTTAAATGTCCTTTTTGCGGAGCAGTTTCATTATCTATTAGAGAACTTGATCATACAATTCCACATTTTAATGAAGTACTATTAGTATGGCATTGTTCAAATTGTGGATATAAACATGTAGATATTTTCTCATTAAAACATGGAGAGCCGAAACGCTTTATCCTTAAAGTATCTTCCCCTAAAGATCTGTATGCGAAGGTTATTCGCTCAAAAAATTGCACAATAAAGATACCTGAGTTAGGCGTTATTATTGAACCAGGGCCAGCTGCACATGGATTTATCACTAATGTTGAAGGCGTTATTGAAAGAGTTATTGAAAACTTTAAGAGGATGATTATTCTCTATGATTATGATGAAAAAGATTTTGAAAAAATTTCAGAAAAGTTTCTTCTTGCGAAGCAAGGTAAACTTTCGTTTACCTTAGTTTTAGAGGATCCGACTGGAATGAGTGCAATTATTCCTTCGTATGATGGTCAAGAAATAATTGTTGAAAAACTTAACACCAATAATTCAGAGAAGTAAACTAATAACTCTCATATCATTTTATCTTGTTGTCTATTTAATAAATGATAATATTCCCAAGTTCCCTAATATTGCAAATGTCATTAATGCAGCTGCCATGATTATTACATGGATTGGACTAATCTTTAAACCTCTCATTTCCTCTTCGAAAAATCTAATTAATCCTGCCCCACTTACTGGCATCATCCCTTCTCTACGTCTTCTCCTGGACATTTTCTCCCAACCAAATCATATTAAACTGTTCGTATTAGATAAATATTTTGAGGTTTACACTATGAGTCTCGATGAATTTCAAAATCTTATGAAAAGATTATATTTTAAACGAGATAGCCTAAGGGGTGTCACTGGAACCTTTCTCTGGTTTATAGAAGAAATTGGTGAGCTTGCAAAGGCCATCAAGAGTGGTGACCATCAATTGATGGAGAGTGAATTCGCAGACGTTTTGGCATGGCTTTCCTCTTTAGCTAACTTATTAAATGTGAACCTTTCTAAAGCTGCTTTTAATAAATATAAAGATGTTTGCCCTAAATGTAAAAAGATTCCCTGTGAATGTGAGGAAAGGTTTTTCTTCGGAAAAAATAAATATTACTCCGATAAAGGTTTTCATTGATATTTCTTTTTTCTGGAGGCGTTACATTAATGAAGGTTAAAGATGTGATGACGTCAAATGTGATTTTTGCAGAAGTACCTGGTACTAGAGAGCATATTTTAAAGCTAATGCTAAAACATAAGGTTATGGGTCTTCCAGTAGTTAAAAAAAGAACTAGAAAACTTGTTGGAATTGTGACTCGTACAGATTTGATGAAAAAACCTACAGAAGAACAATTGGCATTATTAATGACCAGAAACCCAATAACAATTTCGCCTGACGACACACTTGAAAAAGCAGCAAAGCTATTGTTAGAACATGACATCCGTCGTCTTCCTGTAGTCATAGAGAATAATGAGCTTGTCGGAATTATTACTGTTGCAGACATTGTTCATAAAGCTATTGCCAATATGCGGATAAAAAGACCAATAAAGGATTATGTTGATAGACGAATTACTGTTGTTTGGGAAAACACTCCTCTTCCAGCAGCGTACACTATAATGAAATTAGCAAAAACACAAGCTCTTCCAGTTATTGATTCTAAGGGACGATTAACAGGAATAATTTCTGATACCGATATCATCTCTCTCTGTGAGATAACTCTCAAAGAACATACCTCTGCTACTAGAGCTACTACAGAGGGTCAAGAATGGGACTGGGATGCAGTTTCAATAATTTACATAAGTAGCCGTGAACTAACTCTTCCCGACAAACCAGTAAAAGACATAATGGTTAAAAATGTAGTAACAGCAGTAGAACAAACTCCGATAAGTCTCTGTGCAAAGAAGATGAGACGCTTCGACATTGATCAGCTTCCCGTATTGGATGCAAAGGGTAATCTTATAGGTATGATTCGAGATATCGACTTGCTACATATACTGTTAGAATAAATTGTAAAAATATTCTAAAGTTTTATGAAATCCATTATCTCTTTCTGTCCATATCCTGTTAAGCTCCATTTTCTACCAATTTTTCTAACTATTTTTTCCCTTTCCATCAATTTCAATTGACGTCTGATTGCACTATAACTCATATTTATTTTCTCAGCTATTTCTTTTGCTGAAAATTTGTTGTTTTTTAAAATTTTTATGATCTTACTTCGAGTTATCAAACCCTTTCTAACATTTCTTATTGTTCTCAAAAAAGCTAAGGATTCATAAATCTTCTTATTCATTTGCTTCACTTCTCCAAAAATCAACTAATTTTGTCTGTCTGCCACTACTTCCACTTTCAAATAGTAACTGTAATTCTTTTTCAACTAATTCAATACGTTGTTTATAGTATTCGCCCAATTTATACTTCTGTATCAGTGTTGATGCTGTCTTTAAATATTTCTCAATACCTTTCCTATACACTGTTAAAACAAGCTTTCCTCCACATTTTCTGCATTTTCCATTTAATGGTGGTCTTTCATAACGCATATTACATTTAATACATCTTAAGCTCTGCGTTGAAAAAGCCCTTAAATTGCCAATAAGATCTGGGAAGAAATGATGAATCAAAATTCTTTCAGCAACATCCTTCTTATCAACAGCACGTATTTTTTCTACTAATTTCATTTGTGCTTCTACTTTCTCATTCATAGTTTTCAATTTCTTATATATGGTAGCTTTGGGTCCTGCATCTATAGTTTCAGTATGATGTGTAAACTTTAATCCTACATATTGCTCCTCTTTTCCTAAACGATCATTTACAATTTCAATAATATTCGCTACTTTCTTAGGGTCTTCATATTGCAATGTTTTTTCGTAAAACTCTAGAGGAAATGACTCGCATGTTTCTAGGTTAAATACTTCATCATCAACTTCTCTTGGGTCCAGCGTAACCATAACAACTAATGGTGCATCCATTAATCCTCCTCTTCTTTCTGGTAAGTACTTCTTTGAAAAATTAAGAAATGCATCAAGTGCCAATATTATTGCATCTTCATCTCCATCGCAATTTCTACGTTTTGCAGCATGCCAATATGGATGGGCAAAGCATACTTGAGCAGTAGTAAACCCTATTATTCGCCCAATAATTCCGGCTGATGTATGAGGTGCGATACCTATTACTAAGTGGCCGATTAAATCTTCTCGTCTTTTTATATTATAATATGGTTCCATTTTGTAATATCTAACCAATAATTCATCAATGTATTTAGCTACTTTGATTAAATAATCAGCTGCTTGAACAGGAATTATTATGTCTTGAACTTTTAGCTCAACGATTTGATTATCATCAATTAATGGACGTCCACTGTAATCCATAAAATAGCCTAACTCTCTCAATTTCTCAACTGTTACTCCTATTTCTTTTGGTTTAAAATGTGTTAATGGAGCATTAGTTATATCAAATCTTGTTGTTCCATCCTTATACACATAGACATTATGTTTCGCCCTTAAAATTCCTTTTTCAAGAGGTTCCGGAATTTTTAGAGCACTAGTTAATCCCTTTACACCCTTTACAAGTTTTGGTGGAGCTTGTATGTCTATGTTAAGGCATGCTCTTTTTAATTCATTAAATAAATCAATTTTTTGTCTGATATGTGACCTCGTAGGTTGTCTACATGTCTCACATATTAATCCTTTTACCTCTCTTCCACATTTTGGGCAGAATCTAACTTCTAATGTCTTATTCATGCACTTTGGGCATCTTGTATAGAATGTTTTTTCTCCGCATTTTGGGCATATTCTAGTTGCTATTTCGACTTCAACATACCGTTTAGCTGCAGCCTCAATAATATTTCTGCTACTTCCTCCCGCAATTCCTACAGGAAACAATATGTGAACTGGTGGTTTCATCATTCTTTCCTTGGCTTTTTCGGGTCTGCCCATTCTCAACCCAATATATGTTGGCGCCTTATTTCTTATCTTAATTGGAGAAATCATATTGATTGCTTCTAGTCCATTTTCAATATGAAGTTCTTCATCTAATTTCCCTGCTAAACATGTACTTAGTATAACTGCGTGATTACCCGATATAACGATATTATCTTCATGTACTTTGTGAGGTATTCCTAAATTCTCCAAAATCTTCTTTATATCTTCGTCAAGAGGACCCACTATAGATTCTTCTTCGTCTTCCAGTTTCTTACTCCTTCTCTTCAACCAGTCCAGCAGTAGTTGCACATCCCCGGCACTTATTTCGCTCCAGTAGTATGTATAGCATGGATGTAAAGGTGCTTTCAACTTTAATGAAATTTGTATTGCTTCTCTTGCTGTTGGCTTGTTTTCATACCATCTTTCAAGTATTTTTTGTAATTTTTCTTCATCGATTTCAAGATCAATTGATGCTTGATGAAAATCTTTATATTTCTTTTTTATTGCTTTAATTACTTCCAATCTCCACCATTCTTCAACATAACCAGATGGAAGCAATAAATGGTTGTTTTCTAAAAATTCTCCAAATCCTATAAGAACATCTCCTAGAAATAAAATCTCCTTAATTTTATCCTTTATATTTTCAGCTTCAATGACATTTCTTATCTTTAATACTCTTCCGTCTATTAGTTTTACTATTGGTCCTTCTATTGATGTAACTGGCATTACTATTCCACTTTTTCCTGGACGTTCTACCCTTACTTGTGTACCAATAGCAAGAAAGCCACCTAGCACTACCATTGTAGCGGGATTGAGTCCTATGGCTGCTAACCCTGTATTTCTGCTTCTTCCATATCTTAATCTAAATCCTCCTGGACGAGAAGGATGCGAAAAAATTGGTCTTCCTGCTATAACATCTGCCAAATATTTTTCACTTGGTTTTATTCCTCCTTCCTCAATACTTTCTTTTGAAAAATCACTGAGCCAATCCCAACCACTTAAACCAGCTTCATCTGCTATTTTCTTTATTTTTGCAGCTTTTCCAATTACACCATCATTTAGTACTCTACAAGCTCCTCCCCGTAGCTTATTTGTTTCAATTCTAGGTAAATCTCTATGTATGCTGACTTCTATAGGATCAGTAGCTACTCCAGTAATTTCTACTGGAATATTTCTTAGTGCTTTTTCTAGATCTGAATCACTATTATGATATTGAAATCTTCCAACTCGCCTTTCATATAGTCTTATTTCTTCAACAAATCTCTTGATCTCCTCATTGGTTGGAACGTATTTTTCTAGGTGAAGTAACTGTCTGATATAATCCGCTACTAATACCGTTAATGCTTGTTCTGTTCCTCCTGCTGATCTTATAGGCCCTGCATAGTATATTGCTAAATATTTGGTGCCATCATAATTCTGTTTTATGCTTACTCTATCAATGCCTTGTAATGGTGCCGCTGTTATTCCTTCTGTCAATATTGCTAATGCTGCTCTAATTGCTATTTCTGCAGCTTTTTCCTCCTTAAATGAACCAAATTTTCCATATACAATATCTTCTGCAATTTTTAATGCAACAATTTCTCTCGAATATTTACTTGTTAACAGCCGTATTCTCTCTGCAATACCTTTCAGACCAAAGTTTTCAAGTATTCCTTCAACTCTTTCTGCTAAATCTCTAGCCAAAAAAATTTCTGGTTCATCCTCTGGATCTAATGATTTACTTTTTGCACTTTTAGCTATTTCATATAGTCTTCTAGTTTCTTCTTCAAGTTTAGTGAAGTATTCTTTTGTTTCATTGTTTACTATAGCCATAAACCTCAATTCATTATTTACCCTACTATCATATTTATAATTCTTAGTGTTATTCCCATAAGCAATGGTAACGTAAAGTTATCACTTATCTTTATATCGATTGAATCTATAATGAGAAATGTAATTGCTGTGGCAATTGCATAAATTGGCTTTAAAAATATCCCTGTAACTATGGCTGCTACAATAACCCCTGCTATTGTGCCTTCAATTGTTTTCTTTTTATCTATTGGATTTTTATGTTTACCAATAGTCATTCCAATTATAGCGGCCATTGCGTCAGACGATATGAAAGTCATTATAGCCACTATAGCCATGATATCTTTCAATAAGTACACTATTAACGTTGCACTTGCAAAAAAATATATGTGGGCTGCAAAAGCAGATTTTTCATATTTCCTAGATAACCTTCTAGTGATTTCTTTAAAAGGATACCATGAATACTTTCTTAATCTAATTAACTCTAAGATAAATGAAATTAATAGACATGTTGCTAAATATGTAAAAGTGTATTCATATCCTAGATAATGATATACAAACCATATGGTTACACCAAATATGTGAAGTATTTTTCTCATAATTTCTTTTTTAATGTTCTTCAAATTATCGCCTTTCTTGCACTGCTTCCCTTATACCTCTTATAATTTCATTTATTCTTTTTTCAGCATTTTCCTCCTCAATTATAGTGCCCGTAACTAGGATGTCTGCACCAGCCAATATAGCCTCTTTGGCTTGCTGCCTAGTTCTTATTCCTCCTCCGACAATAATAGGTATTGATACTATTTTTCTAACATATTTGATTAAATGTTGTGGTATTGGTTTTTTTGCTCCTGAACCTGCTTCTAAATATATGAAACGCATACCCAAGAGTTGTCCAGCTAACGCATAAATTGCTGCAACCTCTGGGTGGTCATATGGTATTATTCTGGCTTGTCCAATATATCCTGCAACTCCTCCTTCTCCTATAATTAAATATCCCATCGGAATAGCTTCTATTCCATATTTCTTAACTATTATTGCTCCTAATGCTTGTGCATCTATTAAGTAATATGTATTTGAAGAGTTTAAGAGAGACATAAACCAAATGGCGTCCGCATACTTACTGATTCCAGTTATGTTCCCAGGAAATAATATTATCGGTATCCTTATTTTTCTCTTTAAAGAAAGAATAACTCTATCTAGCATTTTCTCAGAGACGCCGATTGATCCTCCAATCATTATGGCTGATGTTCCCGCTCTTTCTGCGATTGAGGCTAAGGTACCTAAATTTTTTACATTTTTATCCGGAT
>JANZKD010000035.1 GCA_025061245.1 Candidatus Culexmicrobium profundum | reverse complement strand
TGATGCAACTGTTATTTCTGCTTATTTGTCAATCTATTTATATTTCCATAGATAACTGTAGTCTGGTGCAATTATTATGAGTGAATTAAACGATGTGTTTAAATTTATAGATGAACACTTCGATGAGCATATTCAAAAAATTCAGAGCTACCTTAGACAACCCTCAGTTTCGGGTGAAGGAATAGGTATGCATGAATGTGCAGAATTAACTGCTAAATATATTGAAAATTTAGGTGGAGAAGCTGAAGTCATTTCCTCACCTATTAAATATGCAGAGCATCCTGGATGGCCTCTAGTATATGGATGGCTAGATAGTGGGGCTGATAAAACCCTCCTAGTCTATGGTATGTATGATACCCAACCAGTGGAGGAAGAAAAATGGGATTATCCGCCCTTTGGGGCTGAAATACATGAAATATCACCCTTTGGCCAATGTATAATTGCTAGAGGGGCGATAAATACTAAGGGACCATTAAGAGCAATGTTCAATGCATTTGAAGCAATAATAGCTGTTAAAGGAAGACTGCCTGTAAACATTATTTTCTTGATCGAAGGAGAAGAGGAGATTGGAAGCCTAACCTTAATTGACTATGTGAAGAAGAATAAGGAAGAGTTTAGGGAAGCTGATGCATCCTGGATGGCTGGAGCTAGACAAGATAGAAATGGAAAGGTTCGAATTAGTCTTGGAAATAAGGGAATTATAACCTTCGACATGATTTGTAGAGGCGGTGATTGGGGAGGTCCTGTTGGAAGAAATCTTCACTCAAGCAATGAAGCTTGGGTTGAAAGTCCTGTATGGAAGCTAATACAATGCTTAGCATCAATGAGGGATGAAACTGGAAAAGTATTGATAAATGGATTCTATGATGGAGTTACCCCGCCTACATCTGAGGAAGAAACCATCATAAATGAATTATTAAAAACCTTTAATGAAGAAACATTAAAGGAGGAGTTAAGTGTAAAACGCTTCAAATATAACTTAAAGGGTAGAGAATTAATATTACAGTATCTATATCAGCCAACCTTAAATATTATGGGAATAGCTTCAGGTTATGTTGGACCCGGAACTAAAACCATAATTCCTCATGAAGCTAGAGCTAAGCTGGATATTCGATTACATCCAGATCAAGACCCTGAAAAAATATGGAAGAATATTCAAAACCACCTACTTGAAAAGAATTTCAGAAATGTAGAGTTAAAATTACATGATGCATCGCCTGGATCAAAGACTTCGCCCAATGCACCAATTGTTAAAGCTATGCTAAAAACCTATGATGAATATAAAATTGAAAAGCAAATATGGCCCTTCAGTGGAGGGTTTGCACCCACCTTCATATTCACAAAAGTGCTAGGTATACCCTTTATTTCAGGAGGAATAGGTCACGGTGGAAGAGCACATGCTCCAAATGAATACATCATATTGAATAAAACTGGACCAATATATGGAATCTCTGATATGGAGAAGTTCTATGTTAAATTCCTATACAATTATGCTGAGACATAGCTTGTACATTTAATCTCAATCTTTATATTTTTTCTAATTTAATTAGTTACTCTGTGGTGTCCGTTATGGAAGTTCTAGACGTTATAATGAAAAGACGTACTATCCGCAAATTTAAATCAAAAACCATCCCTGAAGAAGCGGTTATACAAATAATTAAGGCTGGACAGAGAGCTCCGTCTGCATGTTCTCTTCAAACCTATTCTATAATTTGGGTTAAGGATGAAGAGAAAAGAAGAGCATTGTGGGAGGCATGTGGAAAACAACCTTTTATCCTAGAGGCTCCAGTAACCCTAACCATATGTGCAGATGTTAAGAAGTTAATAGATATAATGAATGCTAGAGGCTATCAGACTTCTCTTGAGATGGGGCTTGGATATGCTGTGAAGATGTTCGCAATAATAGATGCTGCTTTAGCTGCTGAAAACATGGTTTTAGCTGCAGAGGCACTTGGACTAGGCTCAGTATTTATTGGTAGTGCACTTGCCAATCCCAAAGTAATAGAGATACTTAACATTCCTAAAGGAGTACTACCCATAAGTCTTCTATGCATAGGTTATCCTGATGAAAATCCTCCAATTAGACCAAGACTTCCCCTTGAAACAGTATTATTCATAGACTCCTACAAACAATTATCAAAGACTGAGTTAGAGAAAAGTGTAAATTATATGAATGAAAAATTAGCGGAAGAGGGATACTATACAAAGTATTCAAAACGTTCAACAGATTTCAAATGGATAGACAATGTTAAGAGAAAATTGATTAGTGATGAAAAAAGAGAAAAAGTCTTTGTGAAAACTCTGAAAGATCAAGGTTTCCATCCCTTCGAACCAGTAAAGTAAATGTACCTTGAACATTATATCTACTAGCCTACTGAAGGCTATTTTTTCCTCTTTTTTCCAATTAGGCTATTAATTGCATTAACAAGACGAGTACCTTGACTTGGAGATAACTCTGGTATTGTAACTTTCTTTGTACCCCTACGGCTGCGAACTTTAATTATAACTTCCCCTTCGGGAGAAAGGAATGCTCGTACAATATTATCAATGAAGATATCTTGAGGAAACAGTCCCCCTATAACCCATCCCAATATGCGTTTAACAGTTTTATGTTCTTCAAATAAATATTCTAGGAAAGCCCTAATTCCCTCCTTTAAATCAATTTCTAATGCATTTTCACGCAGAATTATTATGTAATTGTCAGTTTCAAAGCTCAATATAGCTTCACTCATAGTTATCTAAATAAATCTATTATGTTTAATAAGGTATAAATAAGCTTTATTGAATCATACATCAAGTGTGATTAAATTAGATTGGTTTGCATGCTTATTCTATACAATTTCCGTAAAAATAAATAATAGAATTGTTTACTTTACGAAACTTTGCTAAATACTACAAGTCTATTCTTCAAATTAACGCCAACAACTCTAAACCCAGCTGCCAGCCATCCATTTCTTGCTTGAATGTTTCTTTCGTCATTATCCCACCATTTTCTCTGCTCGAATGCTACTCTAGGAAGTCCATTAATTATACTTGAGACTTCATCAAAGCTTAATTCTACAACATCGCAGTCTAGACTTGAAAGAAATTTCTTTAGCCGATCATATTTACTAGCCATTTTAATCCCTCATATTAATATCCAAGTTGGTGTCTACCACCAAATATGTTCTAAGAATATATTAGTATAACCGTAAACTACAGTTCATTTTCACTGGCGTCATAAAGCTTGCTTGTTAACTTGTCTTTAATGTATTTTACAATTTTTGATAGAGCTATGCTGGCTTTATCTTTAATGAAAATGTCAGCTATTGATGTAATAGCGCTTTTTTCAACATTTATTTCAATAATTAGCCCTCCATTCTCTTTAACTATGTATGGAAGGTAACCTGCAGGTTGAACTATACCGCTGGTACCGATTACTAATGCTAAATCTGCCTTTGAAAATAGATTGAATGCTCTTTCAAGTTCATTTTTCGGTATAGCTTCACCAAACCATACTACATCTGGCCTCAGCAAATTGAAGCATTTCGGACATTTTGGAGGAATATTTTCAGGTGGTTCATTGAAAATGACTTTATAATTGCATTTTATGCATCTTCCACGTCTAATGTTTCCATGTAATTCGATGACACATTTGTTTCCAGCTAAGTGGTGGAGTCCATCAACATTTTGAGTGACAATACATTTTAGAATACCTAAACGTTCAAGTTCAACTAATGCATAGTGACCTGCATTGGGTCTAGCATTAAAAATTATTTCCATACGCCACTTATACCATTTCCAAACTAACTTTGGATTTCTATTAAAAGCCTCTGGTGTAGCTAACTCTTCAACTTTAAATTTACTCCAAAGTCCGTTTTTACCTCTAAATGTAGGTATGCCGCTTTCAGCTGAAATTCCCGCTCCTGTTAATCCGATAGTAAAGTTACTGTCCATTAGTAGATTAGAGGCTTTCTCTATAATCCCCTCAAAATCCATGCTTTCACCATTAATTAAATAAGGGTTGTTAGCTGAATAATTATCTAATTTAAACTTAATTAGTTATTGGAATATAGCAGAGTAAATAACTTATAACTATGTAATCTATTCATCATGGATAAGAAAGGTGTTTTCGCTAGTTTAGATAATTCTCCTATAATTAAAGTGATTAGCGGAATTTCTGCAAGGCCAGTATACTGTGATGATAAGATTATGGTTATTCTCTTTGAAGTTGAAAATGAGGTTCCAATGCATAGTCATAGTAGTCTGCAGTTTGGATTGGTTCTAAGTGGGAAGGTCAAATTTACGATTGACGATAAAACTAAGATAGTTGGGAGAGGTTCTTTCTATTATATTCCCTCCAACATCGTTCATGGAGTTAAAGTTCTAGAAAAGCCGTTTAAAGCGTTAGATGTTTTCATGCCACCAAGAAAAGATTATAAATACTTATTTACCTCAACTTAATTTATTTCATAGTGTATTATACTAAACTTTTCATGTAATGCTTAGTTATGAGGCGAAGTCTTAATGGAAAAAGTTAATTTAATGAGAAAGATAGCAGTTAAGTTATCAAAAGAATTTTCATCAAATCCTAGTGTAATTGGTATACTTTTGTCAGGTTCGGTTGCTTTAGGTAAAGTTCATGAAAAAAGTGATATAGACTTAATTGTAATTCATGATGGTTCGTTTAGAAAAGATGTAAAGTTTATTGAAGGTTTTAAGGTTGAAATTTGGAATTATCCTATGGATGTTTTTAGAGATTATTTTGAAAGTGAACGGTTAAGGAATAGGGAAGATACTTGGATGTGGGCTGGATTATGGATAAACTTACTTAAGAATTCTATAATTCTATTTGATAGACAGAATCTTTTACATGATTGGAAGTTGAAGGCTAAAAATTGGAAATGGTCGATTAAAGAGATTAATGGTGCTATAAATTATTCATTGAGTAACTTTAATGTTGCAAGGAAGTTTCTCAGTGAAGATTATTTCTTTTCCTTAGTTTCCATTAGAGATGCATCCTACTGTCTATGTTCTGCTTACTTAATGATTTTTAACCGTATACCTAGTATTAGACCTAAAGACTTCTATCAAGAATTTCAAGTAGTGAAAGATAGAACAGCTTTCTCCAAACTTTTCACTTGGATAAATGATTTAACCAATTTGAATGAGAATTTGCTTCGTGAACTAGTTAGAGAACTTGGATATTGGATGGAGAGGGAATGTAAAAGTAAACTTAGAGGTCCATATACTGAGTATATGAATACTGTGAATCTTTTAAGGAAGGGAAATTTTGAAGTGGCATTACTATCTGCTAGATATGCTTCTTACTGGCTATGTTTTCAAGTACTTAGAAATAAAGGTAAACAAATGAAAGCAAAACTTTATGACTCGATAAATCATATTAATACTCTCAGTCTTCTTAAATCTAGTGCTGAAGTATTTTATTCCTTTTATAGGAGAATTCACTTTGCAGATAAGTGGGATAAGATTGATATTAGTCAAGTGATTAATGACTTTGAATATTTTCTCAGTGATGTCATGCGCAGAGCAAAGTGAGTTAATCTATTACTCTTTTTATCCAAGGTATGTTGTCATAATGTTTGTCGAAGCTGTAGACTTCTTTTATTCCATATTTCCTGCAGGATAATGCTGCAAGTGCATCATTTGGACTTATTTTTAATTTATCTGCTATTGATAAGGCATACTCATAGTCTTCTCTATTTATACCTATAATTTTCATGTTTTCTAGTGCAAGTAATGTTTCAAGTAAATGTAAGGCTTTATTTAGCCCTTGCTTGCTTTCAATTATATTTATTATTTCTGCGATGTGAATTACTGTTGTTAATACTTTTTCTCCTTCATCTATTCTTCTAAGAATTTCTATTGATCTTCTCTTTATTTCCATTTCTTCTTTAGTTAACTTCCTTTTCGGTTTTAAGTAGGCATGTAGATAAGCTGATGAATCTAAGAATCTAGCCATGTATTGCCTCCCTTAACTTATGTGTGTCTGTGAAGTCATCTACTTCAACTTCAATGGAGTCTATTAGATCGGTTAGTTTCATCTTTTTCTTAATAGCTCTTATGAGTACTTCATCTTCACTAATTCTCACTAGTAGAACTTTATTTCCCCATCCTTTTCTCCATTCTGATGGTATTACTATTCTTCCTGCCTTATCTATATTTTTTACAATTTCCATTTTTATTACCATTTTAACATTAAATTGGCACATAATATGTTTTTTGGTAATATATTTTTATTTTCTTGATATAAATGGGTTATTTTTAATGTAGAATCTTAGGTGCTCTTCTAAATCTTCTGTAACTCCAATTCTATGGCTACTTATGATTTCATTCATGTTTGTGTGTTTTCCTTCAATTATCTTTATTTTTCCTTCTGGCATGTAAACTGGTTTTCCATGAAGGCTCTTATCTATGGCGAAGGCTTGAGTCCATCTTCCAGGTCCACTAGTCAATATTTTTATTCTACTGGTTTTACGAAGTTTTTTCATTACTTCTACTCCATTTATTGGATGGATGGCTCTAATTAGGACTGCTCCTGCATTTCCTGGTTTATGTGCAACTATGTTGAATAGCCATTTTGCATGTACTCCATAAATTAATGCTACTCCTACATCGCCATACATCATCTTTGCTAGTTGCCCTCCTCTTCTAGCTCTTGATGCTGGATCCTCTCTTCCATAATATGCTTCGGTTTCAACTATGTATCCAGAGAGAATTTTCTCTCCAAGTTTTCTTACAATGATTTTTCCAAGTAATTTTACTGCAACTTCTTTAGGGTCATTTAAGTAGAATTTTTTCGGAATAGTTTTATCTAATGTCATTTCAAAAGTTTATTTGTAATTTGAATTATATTTTCGTAACTAGTTGCCATGGGGTTGTAGTATGAATTTAAAGTCTATTTTAAAGGCTGTTGATGAAAGTTCTAGTGAATTGATTGAACTGTTTCGTTCAATAATTAGGTATAATACTAGTAATCCTCCTGGAAATGAACTTCCCTTAGCCAATTATCTTTTTGATGTGCTTTCAAGGGAAGGTATTGAATGTGAAGTTGTAGAGTCTAGTGATAATAGGGGTAATATTATAGCTAAGATTGAGGGTGAAAGTTCTTCTAAGCGTATCTTGTATCTGTCGCATTTGGATGTGGTTCCTCCTGGTAATGTTAGACTTTGGAGTCATAATCCATTTGCAGCTGATTTTGATGGTAAGTGGATTTATGGTAGGGGGGCTTTGGATTGTAAAAGTCTTGTCACAGCTGAAGCTTTTTCATTAATATTACTGAAAAGATTGGGTATTAAACCTAAATATACTTTAATTTTTGCTTCTACTGCTGATGAGGAAACTGGTGGAAGAAAGGGTATAGGGTGGATTGTGGAAAAATATCCTGAGAAGGTTAGAGCGGATTTTGTGATTAATGAGGGTGGAGGCATCCCCATTAAAGGGAGAAATAATACTCTTATCTATTTAGTTGATGTTGCAGAGAAAGGTTCATGTAGAGTTAGATTGAAGTTTCATGGTAAGGGTGGTCATTCTTCTGTGCCCTTTGTTAAGGATAATGCATTATATACTATGTCGCTTGCTATAAAGAGACTTTATGATTTTAGATCTCCAATTGTCTTTATTGATGCGGTTAGGGAGATGCTTGAAGTCTTGTTTCCATCTCTCATCGGCTTTAAGGGTAGATTGTTCTTAAGATTGCTTTTTTCTCCTCTTGAAGGCTTGGCATTTTCATTAATTGAGCGTTTTGAGCCTAATTTTGGAAGACTGCTTAAATCCTTAACTAGAATGACTATTGCGGTTACTATTGTTAAAGGTGGGGTTAAGGAGAATGTTATTCCAAGTGAGTGTGAGGCAATTGTTAATTGCCGTCTTCTTCCAGGTCAGGATGGTGATTATGCTTTGTCGATAATTAAGGAGGCATTAAAGGATTTATCTGATGTTGAGGTTAGGGTTGAGGGTTTCTCGCTTGCTTCTTCATCTCCAGTGGATAAGGTTCTGCTAAATGGTTTTAGAGAGATTTTAAGTGAACTTATTCCTAATTATAACTTGCATGTTGCACCTTTTCTTATGCCCGGCTCCTCTGATAGTCGTTATTTGAGGAGTTTAGGTGCAATTGTTTATGGTTTTAACCCGATCAATCCTGAGATAGACTACAGTCAGTTGCTTCATCTTGCTCATGGAATTGATGAAAAAATTGATGTAGGGAGTTTAATTTTAACCACTAAGTTTTTAACGCTTCTTCCATTGAAACTTACTCTTTAGCTTCTTTTGACTTTCTCCACTTCTTTCCTATTGGGTAGAATTGGTCTGGAACATTCCTATATTCTAGTGTTGTTAGATCTGCTGGCCCTAGTCCAGGCGCATCTATTGGATAGTCTACTTGAACTATCTGGTCCCAGAAAGCTCTATGGTGGACTCTATCCTTCAATACTATGATATCTTTCTTTCTAGGATCTATACCTAATGCTACGAAGCCTTGATCATCTAAGGGTGCCCTTAGTCTTTGAGATATTATGATGTGTCTTCCCTCTCCCATGTTTATTACTGCTATTAGGTCTTCATGGATTTTTCTTCCTTTACCCATTGGGCCGACAAGTGTGTATTCTACTTCACCTAGATATTCTAGTTTTCCTGTAATTTCAATTGGTTTACCTGAAATTGGATGAGCCCATCCTCCAATTTTAACTGTAACTATATCGCCAACCTTTGCTGTTTTCTTTAAATATTCTAGGGCTTTTGGGTCGGCTATTCCTCCTACAGCGAAGTTTTTGGCTCCTTGAAGTATTAGTTCTCTTAGAACATGTGTTCCATCACCTAGTCTATCGCTATGTTCAGCTATTAAAACAGGTTTCTTACCTTCTTTTACAAGTCTTAGGACTTCTGCTACTCCTTCTTTTGGTTTTGGAAGCTTTCTGGCAAATTGTTCTCTTAAACTCCATATTAGGTCTGAGATGTCTTGTGCAGCTCTTTCAGCTAACTCCTTGTCATTATTTGTAACTACAAACACTGATGCTCCAATATCCGGTACATCAGCGTATGCATAGCCTGCAGCTACTGATGCACAATATACACCCTTTCTCTCCCATTCACGACATCTATCATAGACTATCTTCATTGGTGGATAATTTGTACCCTGAAATATACTTGCGGAAACTACACCTGGCTTTCTAAAGGCCATAGTCGGTTTAAATTCTCCTCTAATAGTTTTAACCATGCATTTAGCTGCAATAATTCCAATCTCTTCAGAGTCTACGTGGGGGTATGTTTTTAGTATGAAGACTGCATCTGCAGCTTCAGCTAATTCATGATCTTCATTTGCATGTAAATCTAAGGTGACCATAATAGGTATATTGCCCACAACTTTTCTAACTCTTCGCACGATTTCTGCTTCTGGTTTAGGGATACCCTCAACCGCCATGGCTCCATGAAGAGCAAGTAAAACACCATCAAGATCTCCAGCTTCCTTAAATCTCTGTAGCATTTCATCCATAATTTTTTCAAAGGCATCTCTAGTAATCCATCCTGTAAAACCTACAGCCTTTGTTCTTCCTGCAGCTAAAATACCGATGAGTTCAGCTTCTTCCTCCTCTGCAACTTTCATAAAGCCATTAATATATGTTGGAATGCCCCTAACTGCCTCAAATATTTCATCTCCTCTTAAAATATAGTCTTTGAACATTTCGTACGTTGTTTTTTTAGGTACAAAGGTGCATGTTTCATGAGAGAAGCTAGCTACAGCAATCCTCATATCACATCAAATATAACTCAAGTTTAGGCTCCATATAAAACTGGTGATAGCTTAGTTGGCAATAGTTTTTAATGAGGGAGACGAAGTTTACTATATGAAGGTTCTTGAGGTTAGAAGTAGACGGAAAATCGAGTTTATTGATGTTACAAGTCAAATTAAAAGAATAGTTAGAGAAAGTGGTGTTAAGAATGGTATTTGCTATATTTATATTCCTCATACTACAGCAGGTGTAACTATAAACGAGAATGCTGATCCAAGTGTAGTTGAAGATATCATAGATACTCTTAACAGACTTGTTCCACAAGATTGGCGGTATAAGCACTTAGAGGGTAATTCTCCAGCACATATTAAATCAACACTTGTAGGTCACAGTACCTTTGTATTAATAGAAAATGGAAAAATCGCTTTGGGTACTTGGCAAGGGATATTTCTATGCGAATTTGATGGCCCAAGAACTAGAAAAATTTACATAGAAATTCTTAAAGCGTAGTATATTTAAAGTTAATTTACTTCAACCTAAAATTACATCCATATAGAGCATGATTATGAAACCGGCTATTAAACCATAAGTAGACCATTTTTCATGTCCAATCCTATTGGTTTCTGGTATTATTTCATCGCTTATGACGAATATCATAGCTCCAGCAGCAAAACCCATGGCATAAGGGAGAACTTGTTTCATTATGAAAATAGTTCCTGCACCCACTAAGCTTAATGGCGCCTCTACAAATCCAGATAAAATAGCAATTAAATAAGCGTACATTCTACTTTTACTATTCATAGCCAGTATAGAGAAACCTATTGAAAGTCCTTCAGGAATGTTTTGTAATCCTATAGCCAACATTAACACTATAGCTTCCCTTATATTTCCAGATCCAAATCCAACTCCAACAGCTAATCCCTCAGGCATGTTATGTAACGTTACTGCTAAAACGAAAAGCCAAATTCCCTTCAATCTATCAGATGCTAATCCCTCCTTACCAATAATAACATGCATGTGAGGAATTATAACATCTGCAAGATTAACCATGATGGCTCCTAATATAATCCCAATAATCACTGGAATTATTCCACCCAACTCTATCCCCGGAACAATTAAACTAGTAAAACTTGCAGCAAGCATAACTCCCGCCGCAAAACCTAATCCCACATCACTAACCCTCTGCGGCATTTCCTTAAAGAATAAGACAGGGATAGCACCTAACGCGTTAAGAAGCGTTGTAAACAATCCACCCAAAAGAGCTAGCAGTAAAATGTTTCCCTGAGAAAGAATCAATAATAATTCTTCAAGATTCAAAACATAAATGCCTCCATTTCACTCTAACATTTCTCTATTACCTATTAAGTGTTATTTCAACTCAGTGGTCAATGGAAACATTTAAAATATATGATATTTATTTAAAAACCAGGTAATTTTCATGGAAATATCTAGGTTATCTATTTGCTATATCTTCTGAATCGACTTGAGGGTGACCAATGTGATAGTTGGAGGGAAAGAAGGTATTCTCATCCAATTTTTCATGATTAGTATAGCTGTTTGGAATCTGAAAGCTTATGCTTACTTTAGTGATTTATTTGCCTCCTTCTTAATATTTTTAATAGGAGCTATAGCGGATGGTGTTAATTTAATATTATGTGGATGAAATTGGAGGAGGATATAGTCTCATGGTATTCAAAATATTATTTTTAGTAATATTTCTAACTAGTTTTGCTAAGGGTTTAATTTCTGGGTTGGAGCCGTTTCTACGCATGCTTCTTCAAAACGGTTTTTCCCCAGAGGAAATTGCAATTAGACATGTGCAACTACAATTAGCTTTATCCATATCTAGTTGGCTTTTGTTAATTGCACTTCTTCTACTAGTATATTTCCTATGTAAACCATTAAGTCTCAAAAACGAATATAAAGGGTTGCTTAAAGCATTGAGCTTAGGGTCTGTTATAGGGATATTTCTTGGCAGTTTTCTAGGCTTCCTTTTATCTGATATTCTCAACGGTAAAGTACCATGTCTATCATGTATTGCTATTCATAGTTTGTTGATGATACCTCAAGCTATACTATATATTCTCGCAGGTTTCTTTGCAGCTGTCTTATCATATCTCAGGCGTAGTTGATTTTAGTTGAGTTATATTAAAAGTATTTTCACTATTTGTTAATTGGCTTTATATCGATATAACTGTCATAAATAATTATGGTTTAAATGAGTTGTCAATTTAATCTATTTTGAGGTTGCAGCATGGAGTATGAGGATTTATGGATTAAACTTCAAAGAGATATTATTAATTGTAAAAAGTGTGAAAGATTAGTCAAATGGAGAGTTGCCGCTTCATTAAATCCTCCGAGAAGATTTAAGAATTGGAGTTATTGGGCTAAGCCTCTTCCCGGCTTTGGTGACAAGGATGCAAGTATATTAATTGTGGGTTTAGCTCCAGCGGCGCATGGAGGGAACAGAACTGGTAGAGTATTTACTGGCGATAGAAGTGGAAACAACTTGATGAAGGCTCTATATAATGTTGGATTAGCAAATCATCCATACTCAATTTCCAAGAATGATGGCTTAAAGCTTAGAAACTTGTATATAACTGCTGTTTTACGCTGTCCACCGCCAGCTAATAAGCCCTTAAGAGAGGAGATAGATAATTGTAGGGAATTTTTATCTAAAGAGATTAAGCTTTTGAGAAATGTGAGAGTTGCAGTGGCTCTTGGCTTCATTGCATATACTAACTTACTTAGAACCTATAGAGAATTAGGCTACAATATACATGCTGAAAAGTTTAGACATGGAGCAATGGCAAAGGTATATCAAGATAATAAGCTTCAGTACACTATTCTAGCTTCATATCATCCAAGTCCTCATAACGTCAATACAGGGAGATTAAGCATAGTGATGCTGGAAGAGATATTTAGAAAAGCATTGAGACTTGCTTAATATTCTTAGAAATTTGAAAAGTGGGCATAATTAGTTAAGAAGGGAGGGATTATGAAGTTTTATAGCTGAAAAGAATGGAATTAAAATATTGGATTTTATCATGAAGTGGCATGGATGAGACTTAATATAAAATATAAGCTATGTAACTTGGAGAATTATAAGAAGTGTTGTTAAGTGAAATATTTGACTAAATCCTCTTATCACTGATATGTATGCTTTGATAATGTTGATTAAGTTTAGCTTGATAATTAAAAATAATTTTCATAATATCATTAAACATAATAAATTTAATTTAGTTTACATTTAGATTTCATGGTGTGTGCAATGGTTGATATAGATAGAATATTTAGTGAATGGAGTTGCCCTAAATGTGGTTTTAGAGAGAAAATTATAAATGAACATGCATTTACTGGGGTTGGACTAACTAGAATTTTTGACTTACAAATGTATGGATATATTGCTATTGTCTGTAAATAATGTGGATATACTGAATTTTACAGCATGGATATACTTTTTGAAAAACCTGAATTTTTAAAGAAAGAAGATGAAGTTACTATAAAAATAAAATCTGATCGAAATTTAATTCAGCTATACAATAGATTGCTAAGAATATATCAAACTAAATATCCTCATAATCCGGAGGGAGTATTAAGATTTCATATTTCAAGACAATTAAAATTTGAAAAAGATAAGGATTTGGAGCTAATTTTAAGGAAATTGTTGAGAAATATAAAGCATAAGTGATTTCTGTTTATCATCTATGATTTAGGAGACTAGTTTTAAGCTGAAAGCTCATATGCTACATTGATTGTTCGCAAAGTTATTCTAAACCTAGAAATTTTATCATCGTTAGCGCATATACTTTGGTAGTGTCAATCAAGTCTGAGATTAGGGCATG
>JANZKD010000034.1 GCA_025061245.1 Candidatus Culexmicrobium profundum | reverse complement strand
CCTATTATCAGAGAGTTTCATTAATGGGGGTAGAGAAGTTGAATTGTCTTCAAATGAGTTCATTGAGTTTCTTAGTCAATGTATAAGAAAAGGAGTAGTTATTGAAAGTGGAGAGAAAAGAGTTACGCTTTTTCTTTCAGGTACTGGTAAGATTAAGGTTAGTTTGGGCATTATAGGGGAAAATTACAATATAAGTGACCTTTTCTCATCTGAAATTATTTCCGTCAACAATTTGACGCCTAAGAATGTCTCATTTTCCCTTAACTTAAGAGAACCAATTAACTTATCGGAGAATAATAGACTTCTATTCAAAATTTCCTGTATGGAGGGTAATGTTAAAGTATATTTTGGCAGTAGAGCTTATCCTTCTAGATTAAGTTTATCATTAATTCCTAATGTTGCTGGTGAGGGATTATATTTCAAGCTTCCAGTTAAAAGTCTCAGTTTATATCTCTTAACCTGTCAAGGTGACTTGTTCAATCTAAATATTATAAAGAGTAAGAATGATGTTTTTCGAATTAAATATGCTTTAACACCCCTCTTAATTCTAGCCTTCTC
The DNA here is from genome assembly GCA_025061245.1 of Candidatus Culexmicrobium profundum. Classification (GTDB taxonomy): domain Archaea; phylum Thermoproteota; class Methanomethylicia; order Culexarchaeales; family Culexmicrobiaceae; genus Culexmicrobium_A; species Culexmicrobium_A profundum. The sequence continues at coordinate 13,112 of JANZKD010000034.1, read as the reverse complement.
CCCTAAACATAGGAAATATTATGTATTGCCTTTTCCCAACGTTTTTGAGAGTTATGGCGGTATACCTGGAAATAACCATAATGTTTTTTCAAAAGTAATCTCTATACTGAATTATCCTTACGTCCTCAAAGCATCCTTATGGCATCACTCTCTTAACAGAAAAATTAAGGAATTAAGCTTCTCAATAAATGTTGTTCCTCCTCAAATTTCAATTATGCCTGGTGCTATAGGTCAAGTTTTTATTAATGTTCTTAGTTTAAAGAATGATTTCACAACTGTAAGGGTATTTCTGAACGTATTGTATCCTAGGAATATATTTAGAAATGTAACTTTAACTAAAGCTTCAGGATTAATCCCATTTACTGCTAATCTCCTTATACAGCCCTATGAAAATGCTTCCCAAGGAACTTATAAAATATTGATTATGGGAAGTGACAATGAAGGCACGACCGTCAATTGTGAAATTAAAGTAAATATCCTGTCTTCTCCCCCGGATTTTAAGATAACCATAAAACCTGCGATATTAACTGTCTATCAAAGGAGTAATACTTCAACCTCAATTTATATAAATTCATCCCAAAGTTACAGATGTAATGTAAGCCTAGTGGCAAATAATGTTCCAGATGGTGTGGCAATTTCCTTTAACCCCTCAAATGGTGTTCCCTCTTTCCAATCAGCTTGTTTCATTTCTGTTGGTGCAGTTATATCTGGAACATATCAAATTATAATTACCGGCATAGATGAAAATGGTAGGAATCATAGTTCAATACTAACTTTGAATGTTATTGGTTCTCCTCCCGATTTTAAATTGAGGATTTTTCCTAATGACACTATAATTCAAAGAGGCAGAGTTGCTACTTTCATTATCGAAGTAATTTCAATAAATAATTTCAGTAATACGGTAACTCTAAAATTAAGTAATATACCTCCATTCTCATTCTATTTACTATTTCCTCCAAATGGAAATCCCTCATTCAATAGTACACTCAAGCTAGTTGTCAGCTACTTAACTCCTCAAAGGACTTATTATGTGGTTGTGACTGCAATGAGTGGTTCTATGGTACGCACTGCAACTATCCGTCTGAGGGTGATATAATGAATAATTGTCACGGATACACCCGTATTTTAGAAGCAATATTGGCTTTAATACTCCTTTCAGCTCCATTTCTATTATTTAAGCCAATTTCTCCTCATAATGCAGAGAAGCTTAGAGAGATTATTATGGATACGTTAGTTAAAGCAGATGTTAAAGGCGATTTAACTAGATATGTTTATGATGAGAAATGGAATGAACTTGAAAACTTAATAATAAGTCTGCTTCCCTCCAGTATTAAACTATCTATAACTGTTACAGATGCTTTCAACAATGTGCTGTATACTGTTAATCTCGGATTGCCAAATGATGGAAACATAGTTGTCGTCTCCTACATTTTAATGTTTAGGGGGGCCATTAGAATTGTCACAGTTAAAGCATCATGGTAGAAGGGGTCAAATAATAATATTATTTGCAATCTTATATGTAGGCTTAATATTGAATCTGCTACATATCCTGCCTAGTTTTATAGAGGAGCATGAAAGTCCATTTTCTCATGTTAAGATAATTAACTTAATGCTTAAACGAATAACTGACGCTTCTTTAGCATGGGCCAGTAATGGTGGGAATTTTTCTCAATACTTAAATTGGTGTCTTGATAACCTATCTAAATACTATCCTGTTATAGTCACAGTACTGGATTATTCAGTTACGATAGAAGAACAATTACGCCAAGCTACGGTTACCTATCTTATAAGCTATTTACCTTTTAACCTTCAATATCGTCTTCAATGCACATCAAAGTTTCAAGTGTCAACTATAGCTAGTTTAACCAGCTCTTCTCCTTCTCCCTCTTTTAAATCAAAATTATTTGAGATAAAACTTCTATCAGATGAATTATACCCATTGGATTCAAACAGTTTTTCAGCACTTTTCTTTGATGGATATAAATGGCATTTAACCTATGTTAAGGTTACCTTCTCCAATACCTCTTATCTAATAGCTTTAACTGTTCCCTTGAATGCAACTTTAATAAAGCTCTTAATAGGTGATTGGCGTGGAATTACTATTAGCATCCTCTTCAAAACTTAAATTTAAGAATGGTACATCTGAAATTGCAGCTAACATTATTATTAGCTTCACCTTTATCTCCATGATTATAACGATATATGCACTAGGGCTCAACTATACTTTGTTCTTATATAAAGAGGAAAAAATAGATTCTATGGAAAATTTCTCTCTATTTCTTGCTAACGGCCTTAATAGTATGTATTTTCTAAATGAATCAAGAATTTTCAATACTAATACTAACCCTGTAATTTTTAGAGCAGGAAATCATTCTACACTTCTTATCAATGATGTTATTTTGGGAAGCTGGAAGAATTTTGAAATTTCCATTTATACTGGATTGCAGAAATCTTCTGGGAATGAGACTATAATTCTTTATGGTGATAATAGCATTTTTTCATTGAACGAAACTAGTTTCTATATAGCATTAAGCGGTGAAAGAATAATTGTAAAGTTTAATGTTAAAATTGCTTCTATTGGCAACTGCCTATTCATTAGAGCATATACCTTAAAAAATAAGGATCCCGTTGTCTTGAATGGTAGATTTATGGTTAGAATATCCTCCATCCATCGTTTCTTCCATAAATATTTTGTTTCAAATAAAATTTTGAGGATTTCACTGATTTATGATAATTTTTCAGAAAATCTGGCGATGAAATTGTCTTCACCCCTTATTCTTATTTTACTTGAAATTATTGAGTTTGAGGTTGATGAATTATGAATATTTCATATATTGTCATATTATCAATAATTGTTTCATCTTCGATTATAGTTGGTATCCTTGGGTTGCAATATTATTATGCTAACAATGTTTATTCTAGTCTGAAATATGAAGTAGAGCATGTAGTAATGCTTTATAAATCAATTGTGAATGCGATCTCACTAAATGTGGGAGGAAGTTTTCCAGTTAGGCTTTCATTTGGAAAGCTTTCTCTATTTGATGATGGATTTATTCTAATTGATTTTAATGATCAATGCTTATTTGCTGCAATGAATTATATTGTGAATTATGCATGTAAAATGAATTTGTATGGTTCTGAGGAAACACTAATTTCTCATGGTTCTCTAAATGATTTTTCTTTTCAGATTTTTGGGATTGGAAATAATATATTTCTACGATTTGAACCCTTAGTGAAAATGTCTGAAGGTAAAATATTCATTAGCTGTGTTGTTCTTTACAAGTCTAAACTTGGTGTCATTGTTGATGGTACATTAAATGTAAATAGTGAAGTTGAATATCTTAAGTATACCTTTTCACCTATGCAGGGTGGAACTTATTTTCTCAGAGTTACGTATGGCTCCTCTACTGATGAATTTAGTGTTTATGCATCCCCAGAGAATCCGATTACTATTATCATAAAAGTTTTGAAGGTTAGGTGGGGGTAGAGTGAGAAATATTGTTTCACATTTCATATTGACTTTTGCATTGTTTATTTCTCTTAGCTTAGTGTTATCTAATTTTTATTCAATGACTTATTCTCGCCAATTCTTTAAATCCATCGCTGATAGATTTATTGATTCAATATTGACTGCTATTTGGGATGGTATTACTTGTATTGAGCATGTTAACTCGCCTTCCTATTTGACTATTAGGGTAGTTCTTCCAGTGCAGGTTAAGGGTTGCTTTCTAAGGATTGATGAAATAGGATATTTATCTATAATTTTTGGTGGATTTGAATTTTCAATTAAACTGCCTTCTCGACCTAATATAGTTTATCTTCCATCTAAGGTTTATCTTTCAGAAAGTGAGGTTAGTATTGTAATTAGAAATGATGGAGAGTATATTTATGTGAAGCTTTCTGGTCTCTAAATTTATTCCACTTTTATTTCTCTTCCACTAATTCTCTTTGGTAGAATTACTTCTAATATTCCTGCCTTAAATCTAGCCTTTGCTTTTTCAGGTATTACTGGTGATGGTAGACCGATAACCTTTTTAAAGTATTGGAAGGAGGTTTCTCTTCTAATTACTCCTAGCCTCTCAATTCTGTATTCTTCTTTTAGTTTTGCTTCGACTGTTAATGTATCTTCTGTTGCATATATTTTTATATCATCTTTATTTACGCATGGCAGATCAATAGTTACAATTATTACATCTTCAAACTCCCTTATGCTAACAAGTGGTTCTAAACACTTTGAGTTATAATCCCACATGGGTCTATCTACTCCCTCATATATTTCATCCATTATTCTCTCAATTTCCTTGCTTATTTCATCAATTTCTCTAAATATTCTCCACATATTTTCATCTCCTATCGATACATGAGAGGAACTTCGCTTTCCTGGATTTTTCTCATTGCTTTTAATTGTCTTTGAGTTCTTCTCATGAGTTCTCTTGCCTTTATACGTATTTCCTCTGCCTGTTCTATTAGTTTTTTAGTGTCTATTTGAATTCCAGTTATTTTGCTAAATGCTTTCAATATTGATGCAGCTGCTGCCGGGTCGGGGAATTCGGTGAAGGATTCTGATAGTAGGAGTATTGCTGGAATCTTATTCTTTATGCATTCTCTTAATATTAATGCATTAGCTCCAGCGATGAATCCTTCCTGAAGGATTTCAATTCCATTTTCTTGAAGGAGTTTCTTGCCTTCCATGTTTGTTGCAACTCCATATACTTTTGGTTCTTCAATGTCCATTCTATTCGGTACTCCGAGTCCACTTAGCATTAGAATATATTTTCCCTTCTTTTCCATTATCCAATGGACAATCTTCTTTGAAAGTGCTAGGATGGTCTGTGTTGGTAATGCGATTTCAGATATTAGCGTTATGACTTTTTCATTTGCATAGATTCTAATAGGTGATTTTAATTCTCCTCCGTGAAGTAGTATTACTGGTGGAATTAAATCATAGTATGCATATCCATGTTCTGGAAGTTTTAATTCCCTTGTTAAGTGAACTGTTGCAATAGCTCCTACTAATCCTACATCTGGTAGGCCTATGATTGCAATTGGTTCTTCAAATTTTCTATCTGTATATTCTATAAATTGCATTTCCTTCAAGATGCTACTCATAATCTTCCTCCAAATTATTTCATAATCATACTGCTATATGTAGTCTATTATGCGCTTTTGCTCTTCAACTTTTTCCTCTTTTAGATTTTCTTCAATTTTCTCTCCTAATTGCTCCTTTATTCTCTTTACTGTTTCTATTCCAATTGTAGGTATTCTTAAAAGGTCGGAGGGTTTAGCTTTCTTTAAGTCTTCCAATGTTCGATATCCTGCATTATATATCATTCTAGCTCTTATTCTGCCAATTCCCTTCAGCTGAATTATTGGTAATAGTTCCTCTTTACATCCATATTCAACTCTTAACATTAATTTTTGTAGTGGTTTTACATGGTGCTTTAATCCTAGTATGCGGCTTAATTCTGCTGCTGAATATAATAGCCATCTGGCAGTTGATGCTAATGCATAAATGTCTCCTGAACCAATATCGTATCTCTCAATTATTTCATCTTCTTTTTCCTCATTTATCCAATCAATTAATGTTAATGCACTTTTTAGTGAGGCTAAGAAGTATTCATATTCATCATAGTCCATTGAAGGGTCGGGTATTGGTAATATAAATTCATCTGATTTAGCTAATAATATGCTTACAAGTTTCTTTCTGTCTCCTCTCCTCAAGAATAGTTTGGGCATGTCTGGTGTTGATGCTATTAAGTGTAGATAGCCTAGTGGTGTGACTTCTTCCACTTTTTCTAGTCCTTCTCTTATGTATACTGCGCTTAGTGGATCGATGTATAATTCTGATACTCTTTTTCCCAGTCTGGTTGCTTCAATTCTATCATCTTTGCTTTTAATCATTTCATTTATTGTCAAGAACTGGAGTATTCTGTTTATTACCTCTTTTATATATGTGCCTCCTCCATATTGATGATAATAAAACGTATGCCTTAGGAAGTCCATTATTCCCTTTATAGATCTAGCAAACCCTGTTGCTATAGTTGCAAGTATATGTGATCTTAATGCTGGTTCAGTTGCTAATTTTGACCAGATCCTTTCCGGTGGAGCTTTAACATAGTTTTCCATTAAATATTCTCTTTCATCCAATGTTTTTGCTATTAATATCGCCTCTCCATATTTGTCATATTTTGGTCTTCCAGCTCTTCCAGCCATTTGATGAAATTCTAATACTGGAATGTTTCTATATCCAAATCCAATGTCATATCTACGGTAATGCTTAATAACTACTCTTCGAGCTGGTAGATTTACTCCTGCTGCTAATGTTGGTGTTGCACAGATAACTTTTATTTTAAAGTTTCTGAAGGCCTCCTCAATTATCCTTCTATGCTCATATATTAATCCTGCATGATGAAAGGCTGTCCCGCATTTTACACATGAAGCTAATTGTTCACTTATTCGAGTTACTTCCCCTGTTCTTAAGATTTTTTCTGCAATTAATCTTAGTTCATTTCTTTCTTTCATGTTTAGATGTCTCAAAATCGTTGGTGCTAACTTTAATGCAAGCCGCATAGCCCTTTGCCTTGTATTTGTAAAAATTAATATTTGTCCACCATTTTCAATTGTATCTACTGCTATTGTTTCACATGGCTCAGAAGTTCTTCTTTTCAATTCTATTACTGTGTTATCATCAAATATTATTGCCCCTCTTAAGTAGACTCCCTTTCTTAATGGAATTGGTCTCCAATCACTTTTAATTAATTTTGCTTCAAGCCATTCAGCAATTTCCTCTGCATTTCTAATTGTTGCGCTAAGTGCAATTATTTGTGCTTCTGGGTTTATTTGCTTTAACCTTGCGATTACCATTTCTAAAGTTGGTCCTCTACTTGGATCATTTATTAAGTGTACTTCGTCTGTAACGATGGTTGTTATGTTTTCAATCCATTGTGCTCTGTGTCTTAATAAGCTGTCCGCTTTTTCATTTGTTACTACTATTAAGTCATAATTAGCTAGCCATGGATCACTGCTGTCATAGTCTCCTGTGCTCATTGCAACTCTTATTCCTGCTTCCTCATACTTTCTAAACTCTTCATATTTCTCAGCTGCTAGTGCTCTTAAAGGAACTAAGTAGAGTGCTTTCCCACCTTTCTCAAGTATTTGTTTCGTCATTGCTAATTCAGCAACTAATGTCTTTCCTGCAGCTGTCGGTATCGCTAAAACTATGTTTTCACCGTTTAGGACGCCTGCTTTAATTGCCATTTCTTGCGGTGGATATAGCTTGGTTATACCTTGTCTGTTTATTATCTCCTTTATGATTCTTGGGATTTCTAGCTGGTTGATGAATATTTATTGACCCTCCATTAAGTTGGCATTATGTATCCAGGTCTTTGCTCATATAGTAATCCTTCTCTTAACATTCTATCGATAGCTATTTGAACGAATTTCTTATCTAGTCCTGCTTCTTCTGCTGCTTCAACAATTTCCTCAATCTTCACTGCTCCGCCTATCTCTTTCACCTTCTCTCTAATTATATCCATTAATTTCATTAATCTCTCTCTTTGTGAAAGTGGTTTTCCGGTCATTATTGTGTCAATGTCTATTCGACCTGTTTCTCTATCTATTGCTGTTCTCTCGAGAACATATCTCATTAGCCTGATAGCTGCTTCAGCGTCATCAACAGTTACTTCTTCTCGTAATGCCATCTTAGCTCTAGCTTCCGCCATTCTAACTAATGCTTCTAACTGTCTTGGTGTTATTGGAATGGTTGCAGTTTCACTTTCTCTTCCCAGACTCCTCATTTCAAGATAAAATTTCCTTATCCTCTCAGCTGCTTCAAGAGTTAATCTTGGAACAATATTCTTTCTCGCATATGATATGTATTTCTTAAGTAGATCTGGGGGAATTGGAGGGGAGCCGACATAACCTCTTGTTTGATGTAATTTCAATATGTGATCTGACATCTGTTCATCAAGTCTTGGATCAGGTTTATCTTTTATTGTGAATATTAAATCAAACCTTGAAAGTATTGTTATAGGTAGGTTTACGTTTTCGGCAATGCTCTTTTGTTCAACAAATCTTCCTAGAGCTGGATTTGCAGCTGCTAGAATGGCTGTTCTAGCATTTAATGTAGCTACTATTCCTGCCTTGGCTATACTAACTGTGTTGTGTAGTATGAGTCCATGACTTATGAAGTTTCTTGTGGGCTCAACTGTAACATCATAAACCCATCTTGTTTCAAGTTCATTTCTATTTTCTAGAATTTCTATTCTTTTTATTCTTAACCATCTAACCCGTTTTAGTCTCTCGATTTTCTCTACAATTTCTTTTGTATGTTCAATTTCCTTTAATGCTTCTTTTTTAAACCTTTCAAGCATTTTGCCTCTTTTTTCTAAGTTGTATCCTCCTCTCTCCAGGTAGTCAATACTACTTCTAGTCACACCGATTAATTTAGCAACTTTGCTTTGTGAATAGCCTAATTTTTGTCTTAATTCTTTGAAATTAGTTATCTTCCTGACGGCATTCTCGCATTCTCTTATTCTGTGTTTAATAGTTTCTAAATATTTGTTTATGACTTCAATGGTTATTTCATGGTTCATTTTAAGGTGTCTGTGGAAATAGCCACTGTAAGGTAACCCCAACTTTTTAAGGCATACTATTATCATTTTTGCAGTGTAAGGTGGTAAAACGTCGTGTTTCCTATTTCTTCCTTTGCTTCTTTCCATTAATTTTCTGACATCATCCTTCATTATATATTCAGGAATTATTGTTTCTACAAATTTTCTTAAACTGTCTCCTGTAATATAGACTTTAAATCGCTGTCTTTGCTCTCCATTCCGAAGCGTATAATTTTCCTTAATTATTCTTGAGTGGATTCCTAGGGTTAATAGTAGGTCTTGATAGTCTTCAGCAAGTCCCCTTGAGGATGTTGTATATGCTAATGCTTCACTTTCAATAGATCCATCACCTTCAAAGGCAGCCTTAAGAAATTCTATTCTTTCCTTTTCCTGGAGTGTGAATATTTTTTGAGGTATTCTTCTATAATTACTTGTTTTCATTACTTCTGGGAAGTTTTTAGACATATAGTTATAAACAGTTTTTGATATTATTCTTAGGGTTCTGTTCTTATCTGTGTAGTCTATTGGTTTAAGCCCGAAGGTTTCTTGTATACTTGACTTCATTTTTGAAATTATTTCTTGGTTTGTGTTGCTTAATCCAATTTCATTGCCAGTTACATTATATGCATAGCCTTCCGTTACGAAGTATCCTAAAAATCTTGCAGCAGGTATTCTTATTACTTGTGGAAGTTTGACCCTTTTCCTTCCTCTAGCAACTTCAGTATTCAGTTTATCCACGCCTTTAAATTCAATTTTTCTAACTGCCGGGACAAAAGTTCCAGCCTTTAATTTGTCGGCTCTTATTGTTTTAATTTCTCCTTCTTTAAAAATGAATACTGGATGTTCTGGTGTTACAATTATTTCTCTTCCATTTGAATAAGTGATTTTTATAAATTTATCTGGAGCCCTATGTCTACTTACTCTGTTAATTTTCGTCTTAAAGATTGTATTAAAATTCGTTGTAAGTATTTCGATGTTTAAGTCTGATATTGGAAGTATTTCACAATTTATTCCAATGATTTTTCTTTCCTGAAACTTCTCAAATAACTTGTCAACTAGTTCTCCAATCTTTATTTTTGCTCCATCTGCTAGTGTTATTTCAAAGGATGGATGATAGGATTGTTGTTCCATCGCTTCGTGCATTGCAACTCTATCTTCGCTTCGCATTTTATCTATTTCATCTACGCATGCTACGCCTCCATCTGCTAGGACTAGTGCTCCTGCTTCTAAGTAGTAGTCTCCTGTTAATTTGTCTCTTACAACTGCTGCTGTTAATCCTGCTGCAGTTGAGCCTTTGCCTGAAGTGTAGATTCCTCGTGGTGCTATTCTGGCAACATATTGTAATATTTGGCTTTTCGCTGTTCCTGGATCTCCTACTAATAAAATGTTTATGTCTCCTCTTATTCTAACACCGTCTGGAAGTTGCTTGGGTACTCCTCCAAAGAGTAGATATGCTATTCCCTCCTTAATTTCTTCATATCCAAATATTGATGGTGCTATTGATTGTATAATTTTTCTATGTATAAATGGGTCCTTAGCTAGTTCCTTTATAATTTCTTCATCTTCAGGTGTTATCTCTATTTCTTCTAATCCCTTCTCAGCTACGTCAATGGAATTTATTTCTAATATTGGCCTATATGTGGATAATCTTCCTCTAGGAGTGAATTCTGGTCTCGGTTTTAGTATTCCAACTACAATTACTCTATCTCCAGGCCTCGCTATGTCGACGATATCTCCCCTTGCAATTGCATCAATTGATCTTGGTAGTTGTCCTGGTGGTAGTTCCTCTGGTTTTTCCTGTATTGTTAATCTCTGCCAATCCATGAATATTGAGTCTTCAATTAAAAGTGTAAAGTTTCCACGATATTTACAATCTGGGTTTGTACATCTTTCAGGTGGATTTACCCTGCCCTCGCTTTCTCTTCTCTCAACTTTCATTATGTTTCCACATTTTGGGCATTCAAATACGCCTACAACTAATTGTTGTTTAACTGATGAAGCTCTAGTTAATATTCCCTCTATCATTATTAATCTTCCAAGATGCTCTGCCCTTATTTTCCGGAGAGGTGTTAATTCTGGCAGCCGTCTAAATCTAGCTCTAAACTCTCGAACTTTCCTGGCATAGTTTAGATTTATTATCTTCATTACGTCTCCAACTGCATGAGAGGCAGCTTCTATATATCTTGAAGGTTTTTCAATGAGTGACTCTGCAAGTTCATGATCAAACTTCATTAAATCCTCAAAATCTATCAATAATGATTTTTGCCCAGTTATAGCCATCTGACTTAATCTTCGCCTATACTTGTATTCACCATCACTTGTTTGAAAGGATTTAAAGAATTGTGCAAATCTTTCCCTGGGGTCTAATTCAATAAGCTCAAAGGCCATTTAATTTTCCCCCAAAGCTAAAATTTGTCTTTTCCACTTCTCCACGATTTGAGAAACTTCTATGAGTAGATTTTTTTCCTCAATTGTCATTGCTTCTAAAACGTTTGGGGGTAACGCTTCACTTAGCGCTGCTTGAATAATTTTTTGTAATCTACAACTTATGATATCTCTTGCAGTTGTTTCAACTTTATGTAATTCTTGAATTAATTCTGGTAAGGGTTCCTTTTTACATCTTTCCCTCAATCTCTTTAAATATGCCCTCAATTTAGGGTAGAAATGTGGATCAATTACAGTTAAATTAATTTCTCTAGATTCCTTCCACATAACTCTAAGAAGCTCTCTCAAGGATAATTCTTCAGTAACCTTTAAATCTACGACACCTAATTCCATGAGCTTTAATGCTATCCATCTTGGAATTTGAATTTCAAATCCAATACTACTCAAGTCTATTCTATTTCCAGCCACTTCAATTGAGGGTCTAGCTTCTTTTACTACAGCTCTTATAGGACTTGTGTCATAATTTATATGTGATGCTTTTATTATTTGTTTAAACATTTGAAACACCGTGCATTTCATTATTACACTTGGTGCTGTATTAAGTTTTCTCGTTCAACTAAGTTAAACTTAATATTGCAGGTGCGAGAGATTTTAGGCTGGTGATGAACTTTGTCTAATACCGCCATACTAATGCTTTGGACTGAGAAGTATAGGCCGAAAAAACTTGATGATATCGTTAATCAAAGGGAAGTTATAGAACGAGTTAAACAGTTCGTTAAGACCAAGAATATTCCACATATGCTGTTTGCCGGCCCACCTGGAACTGGGAAGACAACTACTGCTCTTGCCCTTGCATATGAGCTCTATGGTTCAAATTGGCGTCAAAATGTTCTTGAGCTTAATGCTTCAGATGAGAGAGGTATTCAAACGGTTAGAGAACGTGTAAAGGATTATGCTAGGACACTGCCCATGGGGGATGTTCCATATAAGATAATAATTTTAGATGAGGCAGACAATATGACAGCTGATGCGCAGCAAGCTTTAAGGAGAACGATGGAGCTATACACTAGGACTTGCCGATTTATCTTGATAGCTAATTATTCAAGTAAAATTATTGAGCCAATTCAATCAAGATGCGCTATATTTAGATTTCAGCCACTAAGTGAAGATGACATTGCAAATAGAATTAAGTTGATAGCTGAAATGGAAAGTGTGGAATTAAGAGAAGATGGTTTAAAGGCAATTCTTTATGTAGCTGAGGGTGATTTGAGGAGAGCTATAAATACTCTTCAGGCAGCAGCAGCACTAGGTGTAGTTGATGAAAAAGCAGTTTATAGAGTTGTAGGTAAAGCAAGTCCAGTTGAAATTAGAGAAATGATGGAATTAGCGCTGAGTGGAAACTTTATGAAGTCAAGAGAGAAGCTCAGAGAGTTGATGATAACATATGGTCTTTCAGGAGTTGATATTGTTAGACAAATGCATAGAGAAGTCTTCGCCCTTAAAATTCCTGAGGAAGCTAAGGTTAAACTGGCTGATAAAATAGGTGAGATAAACTTTAGGATGATTGAAGGTGCAGATGAGGAAATACAATTAAGTGCATTACTAGCCTTCTTCGCACTTTTCGGTCAACAATTAAGGGAAGCTCCTCTTCATTCTAAATAAAATGTATATCATTGAGGGATGAGCAAATGAGTTCCATGGGCCTTCTATGGGTGAACAAGTATAAGCCTAGAAAATTTTCTGAGATAATTGGCAATCGTGAATCTATTACCACGTTTAGATCTTGGCTTGAAAAGAGACTTAAGGGTGAGTCTGTAGAAAAAGCAGCTCTTCTATGGGGTCCTCCAGGTGTAGGTAAGACATTAACAGTTGAAATTGCTGCCCTTGAATATAATTTAGAATTAATTCAAATGAATGCCAGTGATGTTAGGACTGGCGAGCATATTAAACGAATTCTTGGAATGGCTTCTCAGTATGCATCTCTATTTGAAACTAGAGGTAAAATAATATTAGTTGATGAAGTTGATGGTATAAGTAAAGCTGAAGATCGAGGCGGTCTTTCAGCGATAATTAGTTTGATAGATGTTGCACGTTTCCCCGTGGTTTTAACCGCGA
>JANZKD010000033.1 GCA_025061245.1 Candidatus Culexmicrobium profundum | reverse complement strand
ACTATTTTAGCAAAACCAGATCTTTAAATGCCAAGTAATCTACGCTACTATCCTTTATTTGATTTTAACAATCTTACTTACTTTTAAATTTTCAATGACTATATAGATTTTAAAGCTTCCCTCAAGTGCTGGTTTAAATGAGAATTGCTCCAGTTTATATCTAGTGTACGGTGGGATAGTTATGAATTTTTCTTCTGAAGGAGTCACAAATACTCCAACTAACGTTTTATTCTGATCACCCTCACTATAACCTGCAAACCAATACTCATTGGGTTGAACAATCCTAACAGGATAAGGTCTATCATTAACAAGATAAAAAGTCACATTAACTACTTCCCCTAATACATACTCACTTCTATCCGTAACAATCTCCAATCTAAGTTCATCTAATGGCACAATAGGAATAAAAATTTCATAATAATATCTGAAACCCAAGAAGATTATGAAAACTGGCAAAATCAATAATGTATATTTAAGCATTAGGTTACGCATTTTCATGCCCCATCTAAGTACCATCATTATTTATTATATAATCAATAAAAATATAAAATTTTCTTCTTAAAGTAATATATATATATTAAAAAAGAAATAATGAAATTGGTGAATTGCTTTGAGTAAGCTAAAGAGTAAAATAATATTATATTACTTATAACTATAATTTTGTTTTCATCTATCATTACTTCATCTATTGGGTTTAAAGCTTCTCAAGATAATCCTAAGCAAAATTGGTTAACTTTGCTTGAAGAGGATTCAACTCACATTTTCGTAGGGGTGGTTTTGTCAGTTGAATCTCATTGGATAAACACAACAGAATCTCATATGATATATTCGTTCGCTGAGATAGATGTTGAAAAGTATTTAAAAGGTTTATTTCAAAAGAATCAAACTATAACAATTGTTTATGAAGGTGGAACCGTAAATGACTTCACCATACGTGTTTTTATAAATCCTTGGGGAGAGATTATTTGTTATCCTGGTCAAATAATAAAAGCATATTGTAAAATTGACAAAAATTTCGGTAGCATATTGAAGGCAATTTATGTTGAGGAGATTAAATCATTTGAAAAAGAAAAGAATTTAGGAACACTATCTAGTTCAGAGTTTATCTATGAAGAACAAGGCTGCAACTTTGAGTACGATGGAATCAAATGGAGTTCATCTGATTTACCAGTTGAGTACTACGTGAACCCGAATACAGCTGATTGTACTGGAGAGGAAGATGCTGTAAAAGCGGCATTTCAAACTTGGGAAGATGAATACTACTCACTGATAGATTACACCTATAAAGGTACAATAAATATAAACGCACCATCTAATGATGGTTATAATGTCGTCTTTTGGAGAGGGAATGGTTTTCTGCCTTCAAGTGTACTTGCAAGCACATACTTTTATCTTTCAAATTCAAGATTAGTGGGTTTTGACATCTGTTTTAATGATGATTATACATGGTCTATTGGCTCACAAAGTGGAAAATTTGATGTCCAAAATGTTGCAACTCACGAAGCTGGACACACTCTTCTCCTTAGAGATTTATATGACACCAGCAATAGTGAACAAACAATGTATGGTTACGCAAGTGCAGGTGAAACCAAAAAACGCAGTCTCGCTGATGGTGATAAAAGAGGAGTACAGTATATCTATCCGAGATGGTCAAAACCCTCAGTAACAATTACTGAACCTAGCGATTTAGAACAAGTTCAAGGATTAATAACTATTTATGCTACTATTTCAAGTAGTTATGATATAATTGAAGTGAAATTTAAAGTAGCTGACTATAATGATTTCACTTATGATAGTGGTTGGCAAACAATGTCAAAGAGTGGAGGGTATTACATAGGTTATTGGAATTCTTACGATGTCTATGATGGATGGTATTACATCACTGTTAGAGCTAAAACAAGTAAAGGCATATATGGTTATGATTGGATTCGTATTAAGGTAATGAACGATTAACATTTTTCATTGAGATTTTAAACTAAAATAAGCAATTCTCACTTCATTTTTTAATTTACCTTTTTTAAAATAAATTTAGAACATTAATCTTGACAGATTCTTCAAAATTTTAATGAAGCCAAAACCAACATCTAAAAACACACTAACCGCTAAAACTAGAAAAATACTGTATGCACAACAAACACAACACCTACTCAACTCCAACAAAGAGAAAAACTTAAACACACAAAAACCACCAATAAAATAGAAAGCGGCGGTCGTCTAGCCTGGACTTAGGACACGGGCTTGCCGATCATGAGCAAAAAGCCCGCGACCCGGGTTCGAATCCCGGCCGCCGCACCACTTCTTTCTAATGTTGGTTATCCTAATTTGATGAGTTTTTGTTTTAGGCTGTATGTTATTTTTGTTTTGATTTCTTTGGGCGGCATCTCTTCTTTCTCTTCTACTATTGGTGCTACTCCGACTTCTATTATGTTGTGTATTAGTGCTTGTTTTATTAGTTCTTTGATTTCTTTTTCATTCATTCCTTTGTTTTTGAAGTATTGGTGGATTTCTTCTTTGAAGAGTACTTTTTCATTGTAGTATTTGAAGGCTTCCTCAATTAGCTTTCTAATGCTTTCCCTATTCTTCTTCATCTTTTTCTTCCTCGTTTTCTAATTCGAATACTATTTTTCTACCTGTGATGTTTAGTGGGTTATTTGGGTCTGCTTCTGGTATTACTTCTATTTCTATTAGTCCTTTGGAGTGTGCTTTTGACCATAATTCATTTACTTCTTCTCTGGTCATTCCCTTTTTTAGAAAGTATTCTTCAAACTCTTTCCTTAATATCGTCTTTTTATTATAATATTTGAAGACTTCTTGGATTAGCTTTTTTAGTTTTCTAATTTTGCCCTTCTTATAAAGTTTCAAATTATACTTAAATCCTCTTTTAGGATGTATACTTTTTTCGTTTTAATTTCTTCTAGTGTTTTTATTTCCTCTTTTTCTATTACGGTTGTTAGACCTATGTCTATTATGTCATAGGCTAATGCGTCTTCTAATAAATTTTTTATTTCATTTTTACTTAGTCCATTTTTCGTGAAATATTCGTAAATTTCTTCTTCAAATAATGCATCTTTATTATAGTGTCTAAAAACTTGCTCAATCTTTCTTCTTATGTTTTCCTTTTCCTTATGATTCTTCCTCATTTCCCCAATATTTAGTCTGTCCAATTCAATATTTATATACCCTGCTTATGTCATCCTAGGTTTCTCTAAATAGCTTCTTAGTTGCACTTTTTATCCAATTATTTGTTATTCTTCTTGGTATTTGATTTAGATATTCTTGAATTTCGTTGATTTCCTCATCTGAAAGTTTTCTTCTGCCATATTTTCTAAATAATTCAAATTGCTTTTTAAGTCGCATTGACTTCCATGTGTTATCTAACATTCCGTATTCAAAGTAAAATAAAGATAATGATTTAATATCAAAAAAGATTATATTCCATGCAACCGAGATATGTTCATCTTTACTTACATGGATTTTTTGTGGTCTTATTTTAAATGTTTTAGAATGAACCTTGTTTAATATTTTCATTTCATCCACAAGTAGCTTAGGGGGATTGTCCACTATAATGCTTAAAATGTCAAAATATCTTTTGCTTTTTATTTTTCCTATTGGTATTTTTCTTTTCTTTTCCGTGATTAGTTGTTTTAGTTTTTGTATTTGTTGTGGTGTTAGTTTGTCTGTTATGTCTATTGACCTGTCCCAAGCTATTGTCATCTTTAGTCTTTTTTCTTTTGTTATGTAGATGCTGCTTGTTCCTTCTTCTGTTAGTGTTGCTTGGAAGTGGTATTTGCGTAGTTGGAGGTTTTTGTATATTTCTGGGTCTAGGGTTGGGTTTGTTATTGTTTTCTTTCCTGGTTTTAGTCCTGTTTTTATTAGTGCTCTTGCTATTGTTGGGTCTATGTTTGTTACGTAGGCTCCTTTGGATTGATCCCATCTTGGTTTTTCTTTTACGTTTGCTTCTAGTTCTTTTAGTAGTTCTATTACGTATTTGTGTAGTGTTGGGTCTTTGTTGACGTAGTTGGCTTGTAATTGTTTGGTAGTTTTGGTTATGGTTATTTTTCCTTCGTTTAGTATGTGTGTTTTTAGTTTGATTAGGGTTGGTGTTTTTAGGTTTATTGGGAATTTTCTTGTGAAGAGACCTTTTTCTTCTAGTTGTTTTGGGTTTATTTTTAGGTATTTGCAGAATTGTAGTAGTGATTTTACGGTTGGATGTGTTATTGGTTTTTTAAGCCATTCTATGTATAGTTTTGCTTTTCTTGATGGTATTTTTAGTTTGTTTTTGAGTAGGTCGTATAGTTTTTTGCTTGTTTTTGTTGGATTAGTTTGTCTAAGATTTGCTTTAATACTATTGTTTTTATTGCTATTTTTATTGTTGGTGGTTCGTCGTACCAGTGGTAGTATTTGTGTATTATTTTTGTGTTTGGTTTTAGTCTTTGTATTATTTTGGTTAGTTGTTTGTTTGTTATTTGTGGGGGTATTTTTAGTTTTGTTCTTAGTTCTTCTATGTCTATTTCTTTTTGGTTTTGTGTTGCTTCTAGTATTTTTATGATTAGTTTTGCTAGTGTTCTTCTTTTTCTTGTTTTGTTTAGGTAGGTTCTTGTTTTTAGTTTGTATTGTCCCATGGCTTTTCACTGGATTAGTTTTATTTTTCCTCTTGGTGTGATTATGATGGCTGTTTTTAGGTTTTTTTGCTTATTGTTCCCAGTAGGTGTGTTGGTGGTAGTTGCCAGCATCCTGTTGAGGCTATGCCGTTTTCATGGTCTATGAAGGCTCTGTGTATGTGTCCTATTATTAGCCAGTCTGCTTCTATTGTTGATTTATATTGTCTTAGTGTTTTGATGACTTGTTTCATGTTGGTTTTTGGATTTTCAACTATTTTGTGTCCGTGTTGAATTTGGATTGTTTGATTGTCTGGGAGTTTTATTACTAGTTTTTTCTTTGCTGTTCTGTGGAATCGGTATAGGTTTAATAGGTTTTCTTCTAGTAGTTTTTTCAAGTCTCTTTTGTTCCATCAAATATAGCCTATAGACTATTAAGATTATTGCCCATGTTAGTGTTCCAAGCCACGTCATAAATGGCATAAAAAGTATTATTAATGGTTCGAAGGGACCTAGACGAGATGGGCCTCCTGATGGGATGAAAGCTATTACTACCCATATCAATAAGATTACTATTGCTACGTCAAGACCAAAATGTTTTCTATCGATTAAGTATATTCCAATTGCTGATGATATAAGTGTCCAAAGTAGTGCTCCTTCTACATATATTGGGGTTAAATTTAGGATAATATTTTCGGATCGTTGAAATTGAATTAAATTAAACCAATAGCCAAATACACGAACCGTTAAAGCCCAGATATAGAAAATAGCTGATATGAAGTAAAATATCAAGTATTTCCGCTTCATCAAGATTGTTATTGGTAAACTTGAATTTTAAGATATTTTGTTTGGCTCTGTACTTTACTTTCAATAAGTTATGTGACAACATTTTTATATTTAATTAAATATATTTATATTTAAAGATGTTTATTTGAGGTGTAGTATGTTGTCGTTTATTTCGCCTTTAAGTCCTAGACAAAGGTTGATTTGGTCTTTGTTGAGTCGTGGTCTCAGTGTTTCTGAGGTTGCTAGGAGGTTGAGGACTACTCCACAATATGTTCATCAGACTAAGAGGGCTGCTGAGGCTAAGTTGCTTCGCGCCTTGATGGAGGCTGCGCGTGCCAGTAGTATTCAGATAAAGTTGGCTAGACCTGAGGCCGGCATCCTTTGGGGTTATCATCCAGGTCTTAGGAGGGATGCAATCATAACCTACACTGCCAGGCAGGGGATTAAGATTTGGTATTGGTATGATAATCCGGAGGAGGTTACTGATCAAGCTTTCCTAAATGAGACTAGAGAGTATTTGTTAACTTTTGCAGAGGAGAGAGGTATTCACTTGACGGAGGAGGAGAAAAAGCTTCACCCAGCAAAGCTTGCAAACATAATATTTAGTAGACTCCTTCCAGGGGTCAAATCATGATTTCAAGAGATAAATTATGGAAGTTGATTAGAGGCTGGCTACCTAAACCACCTCATTTAATTCGAAAAACTAGGCAGATGGGAAGATTAACTCTATTTCTAAATTACATTTCTAAGTTGCTACTTGTTTTTAGTTTAGCCATGCTTGTTACTAATCTTGTTCTTACTATTCCTTCCTATTTTGAGTGGGGGAAAAATAGCATTTTTCTACTTGAAGAAGAATGGATTGTGGGATCTAAAAGGAGTTCTGTTTTAGATTGCCTTTTATATGAGAGTTTTACTTTAAATTCTTCGGAGAAATATACGTATAGAAAGTCTGTTTTCATAGTCTATTATTCATATCCAACATATCTTCTTCCCGATGCTCCCTTCATCACAATTGATGCAGAAAATGTTAGAGTGAGGGGAGAAATTAGAGAGTGTTCGTCTCCACCACTTCCGTTTAACTTTTATGTTTTTGATGAAGAGAATTTCGAGTTGTGGAAGGCTAATAAGAATTACACATGCTATTTTAAAGTGTTTAATAGGACTTCGGTCACCTTTACTTTTCCTTTAAAGTCCCTTAAGAAGCAGGGTTGCTATCCTCTATATTTTGTTGTTGAAAGATGTGTGGATGCAGAAGAGCTAATATTTGATATTAAGGCTTATTTGTACTGCGTATATGAATCTGACGGTATATTTTTTGTTGGAGTAACGCCTTTCCCAAGAAGGTGGTATTTAGATTTTATTTTTAGAGATGTAAAGGACTTTGTCATTAAAGGAACAGTTATGACTATGGGTAATAGCAAATTTAACTTCTACATAATGGATGAAACTAATTTTTACAACTTTAAAGCAAATAAATCTTATACTGTCTATTTTGAAGCTAAAAATATAACCAAGATTTCTTTCAACGTTCCAATTAGAGAGAATCAAACCTATGGATCTATATTCTTTGTCACTGAGAATTGTTACTTTTATAGAAATGTGAAGGTAAAGCTTTCAGCAGTATTAGAATGGGATGGAAGATTAACTTTAGCTGGTATTCTTCTCAATAATCTTGGTGGATTTGTATTTGTAGCCCTTGCGAGCTTTTCTAGATTCATTATAACGCATAGGAATGGGTGGGAGGATGAAAGTTAAGGATAAGTTTGCGAGTTTGATGAGGGGCTGGCTACCTAAACCGCCTGTTCCTCATAAAAAACTTAGATTTCTTAATATTGTAAGATTGAGAGTAGATGCATTAACAGTTTTCTCCTGTTTTTTGATTTTTAGTGGATTTCTATTTTATTTAATTCCACCGAGCTTTATGCCCTATATTGTTAAGTATAGTGTTCAAATTGGATCTGAACTTGAAGTTTATAGTGCTAACTTTAGTTTAAATTTTGATGATTTGCCTCATTTTGAAGGTGCAAATCTTCATGGCTATATTTACTCTCCGGAGAAGAGGGAGATTGAGTTGTATGGTGATCCAACATTAATTTTTCCAATTCAAGTGGTTAATAGGAGTGAAATTGAGTTTCATGTGCATACTCCTGTGCTTTTCTTTCATGATCCCTATTGGATTAATGATGATGAAGTTAAGGTTTTAGATTGGTCCTTTGTTCATAAAATCTATTTGGTTAAGGATGGCTTGGAGAGGGAGATTGCTGTGCTGGCTGATTCTGGGAGGGATATGGATGAGGATTTTGATATTATTTGGATTTATATTAAGTTAGTGGATTTGGAGGCTGAAGAGAATGTTACCCCTCCATATAGTTTGATTTGTAGGGGTGATTGTGAATATTGGATTTTAACTACTGTTGATAAGTATTATGTTAAATGTGATGAGCTTCTTTTTTGGCGTTTAGATGTTAATTACAGTTCTATAACTATTAAGTATTATCATTTTAGTGTGAATTATCCCGTAAAGAACATTGCGGTTCGAAATGTTTTGGTGAGAAACATTCTGCGAGATCGTGCCAATTTAGCTATGTCCCTAATTGGAGCATTAATTCTAGTTGGGAAGTTTACTTTAGGTGAAGGGAAGCCTGTAACCAATGCTTTTAATCGAGTGAGGAATTCTAGTAAATTTAAGAGTTTTATGAATTTCGTGAAAGTTAAGCGTAGGACTATTTTTGTGATTATATTGCTGATATTTTTAATGTCTCTATGGCATTATACTTCTCCTAGACCTTTAAGTCTCTTGAGTGAGAAGACACTTTATATTATTTCGTGGGAGAGAAATGTTGCTAATGAGCCTTGGCTTATTGAAAATAGAACTATTAATACTATTTTCGGTTCAGTTGAGATTTTAATTGGCATTGTTCCTGATTATTGGCATGAAGAATTGTTGAGTGAGGAGTTTTGGGGTTTTGATATTTTAATTGGAAAGTTACGTGAAGAAATTGCTAATCCTTTAATAAGAGGATTCACGATAAAGGTGCTGAGTCTTGAGATAGGTGAAAATGATTATTTTGTATTGCATCAGTATGGAAGCCGTTATGGAAATGATGGTGTGACCACCAGGTTCTTTCTACGTGTAGTTTCTCAACCTCCCTTAAATGTGACGATTCCAATTAAGATTACTTATCAACTGTATGCTTTGCTTCCACTTGGATTTATTCCACTTCAATCTGAAACTGTTTTCATTCCATTTAATTTAGTGATTAAAAGTGATTGAGTATAGTTTCTTGTGTTCTACTTTTTAGAATTATATTTTTGTTTGAGACTAATTTTCTTGGTATGGCTGGGTTGATTACTGAGTCTGATTTTTTAGCTTTAGCTGGAGGTTTACTATTTATCTTCTTTATCTTTGCTATTGTTTATCAGCCTAGACTTGTTGTGGAGGATTGTTTTTCGATTTCTCCGGATAATGTTGTTAGGGTTGGTGATCTTGTAACTATTGCTCTTTCAGTTCGAAATGATGGTTTTTCAACTGGTAATTTTACTTTAACTTTGAGGTTGAATGAAACTATTGTTGCTTCTAAATCTATTACTTTGCATGGTTGGTCCTCTTCTGTGGTTGAGTTTACCTTTAGACCTTTTGAGGTTGGTAATTTTATTGTTAGTGTTGATGGTTTTAGATTGTTTGTTTTAACTGTTCTTCCTAGTAGTGGTGGGTGAATTTTGGTTTTATATGCTTTTTAGGTTTAGGAAGTTGAATATTGTCTTTTCATTATAGATTTGTTTTTCAAAGTATTCTTTTATTTTTCCTGTTAGTTTTTCATATTCTTCTCTTAGCCATTCCTGTCGAGCTAAGAGGTGTTCTTCATGTATTTTTTCACTTAGGCCTAGTAGTTTTGAGAGGTATCCTTAGAGGTCGTATAGTGCTGCTAGGATTGCTGCTTCTTTTTTGATTATTATTTTTAGCTTCATGTCTACTGTCATGATTATCTACCTGGATAATTATAAAAATATGTGAGGAGTTTTGGGAATTTAGCCTGCTTTTTCAATGAGGTTTGCTTTAATTAGCATTTCAATCATTTCTTTTGGTATTTTTGTTTCGATTTCTATTCCATAGTCTTCTTCAATCATTTCCTTTAATCTGTTTAGACTTGTCGGCTTTTTCATGTATAGTGGGATTAGATTTCTAAGCGTCCTCATATATGGCTCTTTTTCATATATTTTCCTCAATTTCTTTAAGTCTTCACGGCTTAGTTTTGTGAAGAGTTGTCTTGTTGATATTGGTCCTATTGGACCTTTATAAACGTATAATTCTTCTTCCCTTTTCCCTTCTTTTTCACTTACACTTTCCACTATTTTTTCAATTATTTCGTCTTGAATTTGTGATAGAATTCTCTTGCCTATTGTTTTGATTAGGTATTTCTGTCTCTTTTCTAGGAGTTTGCTTGGGGTTTCTGATAGTTCTCTTCCTATATACTCATAGAAGTAGCTTCTAACTAGATTTTCAACTTCGCCTTTTTCTTCATTTTTTGATATTATGTAGGCTGCTGTGCCTACTGCCATGGCAATTTTCGCTGCTATTTGTGGGTCGAATTTATCTATTGTGTCTTGGTCACTGTGATAGTATTTGTCCGGCCATTGATTGAGCATTATTGATGGTGTGTTGAAGTGTAAATATACATCGTGGTCGCTTCCTGTTTCATAAATGTTTACATCGTATTTGTAGCTTAGGGCTTTTCTTGGTGATGAGAGGCTTTCACTATGTGATAGTGCCTGTTTCAATTTGTAGTAGACTACCGCCTCGTATGGATGGAAGTATCTTGGGGGTGATTTGATGAAGTTTAGGGTTGAACCTGTGAGGTGTTGTTTTTCTCCTATCATGTCTAGGTTTATGCAAAACTCTACCTTTTGTTTTGTATTTATCATGTAGGCTAGTGATCCTGCATATTCTGGGAACCATATAAATTTAATTGAGTGTTTGTCTGGTTTTGTTATTTTTCCCTTTTTGATTGCTCTGGCGAAGCTTAATGCTAATTCCATTAGTGTTGCTGTTCCACTAATGTTGTCATTTACTGTTCCTGCTGGATGACAGTAGTGTGCACATAAGTGTATTTCTGTTTCACTATTTCCAATTTTGGCTGTTACAACTGGAATCCATGCTTCCTCTCTATATCCTGCTTCAACCTTCATTTTAACGATGGGTTTTTCTCCTTTTTCAATTATTCTTATGAGTTTCTCTGCCATTCTTCTTGAAATTGACATGGATGGTGCTTTTGCTTCCCTCGCCTCTTCTGGGGTTAGGAATAGGCCTGTGTATGGTACTGCGCTTTCCACTCCACTTTTCTTATAGATTAGTAGTCCTATTGCTCCTCTTGAGGTGGCTTGCTTGTAGATTATGTATGGATAGCCGTATGCTAAAACAATTTTTCCATTTACATCTAATTTTTCATAGTTTGCTGGGTTTTCTCCATCTCCTATGTGGACTACTTCTCCTTCTATTGTTCCTCCAGGGCTGTGTGCTGTTATTAGTGTTCTTGAGTTTTTATAGCTGTGTATTAGTTCTTCTTTTGGTTTTATTAATCTAAGTTCACCGTCCTTCACCCACCATCCGGTAACTGCTCTGAATGAGCCGTATGGCTTATTGTAGCTGAATTTCTTTAATTCTACTTCTAATGCTTCTTCTTTTTCAAGGATTGATTTGATGTATTCTCCTGCCTCTTCAAGTTCTTTGCAGCCTTGAATTCTATGCAGTCTGCTTAGATCTGAGATGAAGTTTATTAGCTCTTGAATTGAAAATTCTTCACTTAAAATTTTACTTATGTTAATCATTATTTCACCTGGTAATAGCTATATGATTTTAAGTATTAAAAATCGTTTGAAGCTTATTTTCTATTTTAAACTTATTATGTGAAGAACCATGTCCATCTTCGCTTCCTAGCATATTTTCCAATTATACTTATTTTTTCACCACAGTTTTTACATTCATTTTCATCTGTTAGGGCGTAGGATGTTATGCTAAATGCGTATCTTGTTATTACTGGTTCTCTGCATTTTGGACAGTAAGTGTTTTCTCCAATATGTCCTGGTACATTTCCAATATATACATAGTTTAACCCTGTTTTCATGGCTATTTCTCTCGCTAATTCAAGTTTTTTGATTGGTGTTGGCGGTATGTTTCTCATTTTGTAGTGGGGGTAGAATCTTGAGAAGTGTACTGGTGTGTTTGGCCCTAAATTGTTTAGAACCCATTTTGAGAGTCCTTCGAATTGTTCTTCTTTATCGTTTAGTTTTGGAATTACTAGGTATGTTACTTCGACGTGTACACCCTTTTTAACCATTGTTTCGCAGGCCTGGAGTACTGGTTCTAATTCTCCTTTACAGTATTCTAGGTAGAAGTCGTTGGACCATGCTTTTACATCTACGTTTGCTGCATCAATGTATGGTAATAGTTCGCTTAGTGCTTCTTCTGATACATATCCATTTGTTACCAGGATGTTGGCTAATCCATTTTTCTTTGCTTGTTTAGCTGTGTCGTAGACGTATTCAAACCATATTAACGGTTCATTGTAAGTGTATGATATGGAATTGCATTCATATTTTTTGGCTAGTCTTATGATGTCTTCTGGTTCATGGTAGCTTGTGGCGATTTCTCCTGGTTTTGCTTGGCTTATCTCCCAGTTTTGACACCATGGGCATTTGAAGGAGCATCCTATGGTTGATATTGAGAAGGTTGAGCTTCCAGGCCAGAAGTGGAATAATGGTTTCTTTTCTATTGGGTCGCATGCTAGGGCTGATATTTCTCCATAAATTAAAGTGTATAACTTTCCATTAATGTTCTCTCTTGTTTCGCAAACTCCTCTTCTACCGTTGGGTATTATGCATTTTCTGGGGCATACTAGGCATTGTACTTTGTTTTCACTTAATTTCTTATATAGTAATGCCTCTCTTCGCCCTCTATAGGATGTCATATCTGAATCTTCCTCCTCCCCAGTATTTTCCACCAATATTTATTTTGTATCCGCAGTTGGGGCATTTGTTGTCTTCATTGATGTTCCATTTCAATATGGAGAATCCATATCGCTCTATTAATAATGTCTTGCATTTTGGACAGTATGTGTTTTCTCCCTCATGAGCAGGTACATTTCCAATGTATACATAGTGTAAGCCTTCTTCTAATGCTATTTTTCTAGCTTCCTCCAATACTTCTACTGGGGTTGATGGGACGTCTAATAATTGATAGTCTGGGTGAAATCTTAAAATGTGGAATGGTGTTTCTGGTCCTAGATTGTCATGAATCCATTTTGCAAGTTTTCTTAGGTCATCCATTGAATCTCCATACTTTGGTATGATTAAATTTGTTATTTCAATGAATATATTATGCTCCTTCATTTTTATTAGGCTTTCAAATATTGGTTCAACTGATGGTACTGATGAGAATTCTAGATAGAATTTTGGGTTTGCTGATCCCTTGAAGTCTACTGTTGCAGCATCTAAATATGATGCTATGGTTTCAATGGCTTCTGGAGTCATATATCCATTCGTGACGAAGGTATTGAATAACCCTTTTTCCTTTGCTATTCTAGCTATGTCGTAGGCGTATTCAAAGAATATGGTTGGCTCCGTATAGGTATAGCTTATTCCTTGGCAATTGTATTTTAATGCTAATTGTACAACTTTGTCTGGAGGGATATTTTTCCCATAAATTTCTTCCTCTTGGCTTATGACCCAATTATCACAAAACTTGCATCTGAAATTGCATCCTATGGTGGCTATGCTGAAGACTGATGATCCTGGATTAAAGTGGAATAGTGGTTTCTTTTCTATTGGATCTACTGCTATGGAGCATGCTTTTGAGTAGACAAGTGAGTATAATTTTCCATTAATATTCTTTCTAACTTTACAGAATCCAACATTTCCATCTTTAATTATGCATCTTCTTGCACATAGATTACATTTCACTTTCTTGTTCTCGAGGCTTTCATATAACATGGCTTCCTTCAGTGTTTTTACCTCCAAAATATTTCATCTAAATTTATGTATTTATTATTGAAACTAATATTTATGTGGGTGATTGAGTTTTGATTGTTGTTGCAGGACCTGCTTCACCAAAATTGGGAAAGAGAGTTGCTGAGTTACTAGAATGTGAGTTGGCTCCACTTGAATGGAAACGTTTTCCGGATGGTGAGAGCTATATTAGGATTCCAGGAGATTTGAAAGGTGAAAGTGTAGTTGTTGTACAGTCTACTTCTCCTCCTCAAGATAAGCGATTAATGGAGCTTTTCTTTATCTTGGATTTAATTAATGAACTGGGTGCTAGAGAAGTAACAGTTGTTATT
>JANZKD010000032.1 GCA_025061245.1 Candidatus Culexmicrobium profundum | reverse complement strand
AACCTTTTTGAGAGATATGTTGTTATTTACTGGCCTTTGAGTAGGGGGTGTTGAGCTTGCCACTCTAAGCCTACCAGTTGTTTTGAAGAGGGCTAGGGTTAAGCCTGATGTAATTGAGTCAATGCCTAGGGATGAAATCATTAGGATTTGGTTTAGCCGTGAAATTAGGAAGCCTAAGAGTTTTTGGGATAAGAGAGGAAGTCTAAAACTTAATTTGCTGTTAACTAAAATTTGTTCAATTTTCCAATTGTTTGGTTATTCTATTGTTTTTTCTATGCATAGGATCATGTCCTTTACTCTTCTTATGAATCTTGGACATTTACTGCATTCTGTTGGTAGTATTACGTTTCCATCTTCTGGGCAGACTAGTACTTCTATTGAGGCTATTCTATATCTTGGTGGCTTTGGCTTTGTTTTATAGATTTTTTCGAAGTCTTTTAGGGTTAGGATTGGTGCTAGATAGTCTTCTACGTCTATGACTAGTTGAATTTTCCTTATGCTTGTGTATCTTATGGCTTCACTTTGCAATTTCTCTTTCCCCTCTTCCTCTTAGTATCTGTAGCCATGGATTATTTTGCATGTATGATGGTAGTCCTGGAATTTCGATTTTTGCTTCTACTGGCTTTTCTATTGTTATTGGTTTTATTGGCTTTGCTTCACCTATTCTTTTGGCTATTTGGTTTATCTGGCTTTCAAGTCTATGAATATAGCTTTCTATTCTTTCTAGTCTGCTTGATATTTGCTCTATTTGTTCTATTAGATTTGCTTCTAGAATTATTTTTGGCTTATATTTCTTGGCTGGTAATACTTCTCTTATTTTTTCACCTGTTGATATTATTAGTCCTATTCCCATTTCCTTTAATATTTCACTGTCTATTATTGTTGCTATTAGACTTGGAATTACAATGTATATCATGTTGCATTGCTCTCTTAGTGCTGATGTTTCCATCATGAATTTTATGAATTGACTTCTATTGCTGATTGCTTCTGCTGGTAGGATTTTTATGAATATCTTGTTTTCTCCATCTGTGAAGGCTAGTGTTGGCTTTATTTCTAGATTTCTAATTTCATCTTCATCTATTTCAATTAGGTTTTTGTTTAGGAAGTATTGTTTAATTTTGTTTACTTCCATTTTTATTCACGTATTTTTAGCCATCCTTCCATTCTTTCCCATTTCCATTCATATTTTTCTGGTACTGCGTAGCCGTATACTATGCATCCTCTCCATACACTGTATTTTGGCTCCTCTGTTATTTCCACATTCACATTTTCAATTCCCTTTTCTTTTAGTAGTATTTTTATTTTGGCTACTGAGTCTATTGCAGTGGGTTTGAATTCTTCTGGTGCCTTCCATTGGAAGTTTCCTCCTGATAGTAGTATGTGTTGGTATAGGTATGGTTGTAATTCCACTGGGCATCTTTCAGCTGCTTCTATTATTGCTTCTCCAAAATCTATCATTCCTCTGAAGTATATGTCTCCTATCTTCACGTCCTTTGGCTTTGGCATTCCCCTTCTAAAGTAGCTTTGAAATAATTCATGGTTTGGATTGAATACGTATTCTCCTATTAGGAATCTAGTCCAGCTTTCTGCTTCTAAGTCTATGGTTATTCTTGTGTTTGGTACCTTGAATTTTGCTCTATATTTCTCTGGGTTTTCCTTTGCTTCTCTAATTGCTTCATTTAGATTTCTTGGTATTAATCCAATGTTCTCCTTTATCATAGTTACCAGTGCTTCTTCTCTTGCTAGGTCTCCATATCCTGCATCTTTTAATATTTCACTTGTTAGTGTGTTTGCATCGCTTCCACCTCGATTTAATGCTATTATTGCTGCACGTATTGGATAGCGGGATATTGGGCATATCTGCGTGTTGCCATGTCCACTTTCCAGTACTATGCATGTTGGAACTTTATGTGCTATTGCCACTGCTAGTGGTTGAGGAATTATTGTTACTGCCTTTACTAATCTTTCTTCTTCATCTATTCTTTTATGGATTTCAAATAATTTCTCGTACATGTATTTTGGTGCTACTGATGATAGTGAAGCCACCACATAGAAGCCTTTGAATTCTGGTTCTGCTGGTTTAAATTGTTTTAGACCGTATTTTGTTAGTTCATATACTACTCTCCATGCCTTTTCATCGTCCCTTGCAATTACACCATTTCTCATTGGATAGATTAGTCTTGTTGATAGGTCTTCTGTTGCTTCTAGGTATAATGGAATTTCTTTTCCAACTATTACATCGCTTGGCACAGCCATTATCTGATACATGATTGAAGTTGTGTCTGGGAAGTATCCTCTATTCTCAATTATTTCAGGCGTTTCTCCTAGAGTTATTGGTCCATACTTGTAGTATGATGTTCCATAGTCTTCTGCGAAGGTATACTTCCTTTTATATTCTTCACTCAATTTTAGTCAACTCCTCAATATCACTTTTATATAATTCAATCAAATATTTCTTTAAGGCTTCTCTAATTAGCTCTGAAGCTGTTAGGCCTAGTCTATTGGCGTTTTGAATGTATGAGTGTTTTATTGGGCTTGGAACTCTTACTGATAGAACCTTTAATGTTTCACCTTCGCATAGTATTCTTATTATTTTACTCGGCTTTAAACCGTCTAGCCTGAATTTCCCTCTAATATTGAATATATTCCTATTAGTGTATGCTGTGAGCCATAGTATTTGTCCTCCAAAATCTATTATTGCTGAGAAGGATTCACCGCTTTCTCCAAGCCATTTTAGACTGTAGCTTTTAATCCAGCTCTTCAATCTATTGAAGTCTATGTTATCCTTAATTGATATTGAAATGAAGCATTTATCATTGAATTTTAATGCTGTCTTGAATAGTTTGTCTATGAATTCTAGATCTTTTACTTTCGAGAACCTCCATATCATTGAAATTTCTTCATCTATTTTTGATGGATATTGGAATATGCTTATGGATCCATTCTTAAATGTATGTGATCCACCTTTGAAGTCTATGTATTCTTCAATTTCCCTCAGTTCTTCTAGATATTTTTCCATGTAGCTTTGGGGTTCTAGGCCTTCTATTTGATTGAAGTATACTTTTATTCTACCTGTAACTTCAATCAAATTTATCACCGTTTAGGTTAAATTTAGATTTTTTACTTTCAATTGACTTCTAAGTTTTGGTGATTGGTTGAATGCTTTTCCTTTAATCTTGATTGATGTTTGAATTGCCATGAAATCACCATGTGTATACGAATTAAAATGGTATTTAAAGAATAGATGTCTATTTGAGGGGAGGGAGTGGGGTTAAATTTAGCTTTAATTAACTCTCAAAATCCATTATTGCTATTTTCCTCTTCTTGGGATAAAGTTTTCATGCTACTTTCTTAGCTTGAATTATGATTTAAAAAATAGTGTTTATGGGTTGTTTGGAGGTTTATTTTTCTGATATTGTTTTTATGAATTCTGTTACTAGTTTTATTGTGTTTTCTAGGTCTTCTATGTGGGTTATTGCTGCTGGGCCGTGTATGTATCTGCATGGTACTGCTACTGTTCCGCTTGGTATTCCTGCCTTTGTTAGATGTATTGCTCCTGCATCTGTTCCTCCTGCTGGTATCTTTTTGAATTGGAATGGGATTTTCTTTTCCTTTGCTACTTTTACTAGGGTTTTTAGGATTTTTGGATGTGTTATGGTTGTTCTGTCTACTATGGTTATTACTGGTCCATTTTTCAGTTTGGCTGATATTCTATCTCCTCTTACTCCTGGTACATCGTTGGCGAAGGTTCCTTCTAGTGCTAGGGCGTAGTCTGGATAGATTTGCCATGCTGCTGTGCGTGCTCCTCTTAATCCAACTTCCTCTTGCACCGTTCCTACTGCTATTAGATTGTATGGGGTGTCTTTTAGTGCCTTAAAGACTTCTATTAGTACTGTGCATCCAGCTCTATCGTCGAAGGCTTTTCCCATTAGGTATCCTCCACCTAGCTCCATGAATTCTACGTCGAATACACCTGTTGTTCCAATGGTTACTCCCTTTTCTTCAACTTCCTTTCTACTTCCAGCTCCAATGTCTATGAATAGGTCTTCCATTGGTATTACCTTCTCTCTTTCCTCTGGCTTCATGATGTGTGGTGGTTTTGTTCCAATAATTCCCTTTACATAGCCCTTTTCTCCTTTTAATAGGATTCTTTGTCCCGGCATTATTCTATTTACTATTCCTCCAAGTGTGTGGAAGCGTAGGAAACCGCTTTCAGTTATATTTGTTATTAGGAAGGCTACTTCATCCATGTGGGCTGTAATCATTATTTTTGGATAGCCCTCCTTTCCATGGTGATGGAAGAATATGTTTCCAAGTCTATCAACCTTGACTTCATCTGCAATTTCTTCAAGTTCTCTCCCCAAAATTTTACGTACTTCATCTTCACTTCCAGGTGGTCCGAAGGCATTTGAAAGTTGAGCTAAAAGCCTTATTTCTTCATCCATTTAAAACACCATAATTCGGTTGATTTTATTCTCATTTAAATCTTATGTGATTTTACTTTTATTATGGCATTAGGCTTGCTAATTTAAATTGAGTTTATATGATAAAATAATAGCGATTATTGATTCCACTTGGATAGGACAATGTATAAATATTCTATATAAAACATAGGGAGTATGACGCTGTTTGAAATATTGGAGGAATATTGGTGAATAAAAGATTTCATACCGTTTTGCCCGTTCTATTACTATGTCTACTCTTTGCTCTAGTGCCACCAGCAACTTCTATGTCATTGAGGGAGGTTCGGGGACCTTATAAGTATGGCGGTACTCTTAGAATTCCAATACTTGAAGATTTAACGACGTTGAATCCATTGATAAGCTTTAAGGGTGTTGATATCTTTGCATTTACATTGTTATATCCTAAGCTGCTTATTAATGATCCTGATTGGCGTTTCGATGCTCCATACCTAGCTAGTAGCTATGAAATTTCCCCTGATGGTAAAACGTATACTTTTCATCTATTTCCTAATGCTACATGGGATGATGGTACTCCAATAACTAGTGAGGATGTAAAGTTTAGCATTGAATATTATAAGAAGTATAGTTGCCCTGTAACTACACCTCACGTACATAATATTGATAGTGTAGAAACTCCTGATCCACATACAGTTGTCATCCACTTGGTGAATGCAAGTTTATCGTGGATTGTTGTTGATTTATGGATGCTTTACATTATACCGAAGCATATATGGCAGAATGTTACTGATCCACTTCACTTTGATAACTATCCTCCAGTGGGTGCTGGTCCATTCAAGTTTTCAAGGTGGGTTAAGGGGCAGTACATTGAATTTGTTGCAAATGAGAACTTCTGGTTTGGTAGACCATATCTAGATAAGGTGCTTTTAGTTGTCATTAATACTCATGATGCTCAGATAATGGCCTTTAAGGAGCATGCTGTAGATGTAGTTGGTATTCAGGGGAATGAGGTTCCTCAATTTCTAGGTATACCTAACGTTACTATTTATCAGACAATTGATCCTGGCTTAACAGTTCTCGGCATTAACAATTTGAAGGATCCTGGGAGGGATATTAACTTTAGACGTGCTATAGCTCATACCATAGATAAGGAGAGGATAATAAACACTGTGTATTATGGTTATGCTAAGCCTAACGATAACTTCTTAACGATACCATATAATATAAGTGGTAGATGGCTTAATCCAAATGTACCCAAATACTCTTATAATTTGACTTTGGCAGCTGAGCTTCTGGATAAGGCTGGATATAAGGATTATGATGGTGATGGATGGAGAGATTATCCAAATGGTACAAAGATGAAATTATATATAGAAACAACTGGAAACATTCCAACTTGGATTAGAGCTGTAGAGATAATTGCAGATGATTGGAGATCTATAGGGCTTGACACTGAGGTTGTAGCTGTAGATCTTGGACAGCAGATAGCTGACATGGTTCTCACTAAAAACTATCAATTCACTTATTATCGCTGCGGCCCTGCAACTAGTGATCCCTTAGAAATGCTGGGATGGTTCCTTGAAAATCAGGTTAGTGGCGGATTGAATACTGCTGCTTGGGTTAATCAAACATATGAGGAGCTCTACACCCTGGCTAGAAATGAGCTGGATGAGGCGAAGCTTAGAGAGATTGTCTGGAAGATGCAATTAATATTGACTCAGGAGTTACCTAATATACCTACAGTTCAGGGTGTTGGATTGAGGGCAGTGTGGACGGATAAGTTTGAGGGATTCATTAATTGTCTTCCATATGGGCCCTTGAGCAATATGGATGTATATAACTTTATGAGTCTTCATTTGAGGGGTCCGCCGCCACCTATGACTGCTTCAATAACTTTGAGTGTTCCATCAAGCTGTAAGGTTGGTGAAACAGTTACTTTGAAGGCCACCCTAGTTGATGAGAAGGGTAATCCTATAGTTAATGAGTATATTGACTTCATTGTTGGAGGTACAGTTATTGGTTCGGCTGCCACTGATTCCTCTGGTGTTGCTAAGTTACAGTATACTCCTACAAGTGAGGGTTCATTTGAAGTTGTAGCTACGTATAGGGGTAGTGCTCATTATGCTTCTTGTTCAAGTGAGCCGTCAACTCTAGTTGTTGGGGCTCCTCCCTCACCACCGCCTCCGCCTCCTGACTATACCTTGTACTATGTTGCCATTGTTATTGCATTGATTCTCATTGCAGTGCTAGTTCTCTTCATGAGGAAGAAAACTTAATTTTCATGTTTTTTATATTTTTAGGGGGTTTGGACTTTGGGTTTTCGTAGCTTTGTGTTTAGGAGAAGTATTGAGTCGTTGATTACTATCTTCATAGTTATCACTTTGAATTTTTACCTTTTTAGAATAATGCCTGGGGATCCTGTTTCCATAATGTTTAATCCCAGTATTTCTCCTGAGGCAAAGGAGATTATGCTTAAGGAGATGGGTTTGGATAAGCCTCTTCTAGATCAATATGTTATATATTTGAGGAATTTGTTGAGGGGTAATTTGGGTTATTCTTTCTTGCTTCATGAACCTGTTTTTAAGGCTATTTTGGAGCGTTTACCAAATACTATACTTTTAATGTTATCCTCCAATATTATTGCCATTTTTTTGGGGGTTGTGCTTGGAGCTCTTGCAGCTTGGAAGAGAGGGAGTGTTACTGATGTTTCATCGATAATACTTTCTCTCTCCCTATATTCCATGCCGATGTTTTGGCTTGGAGGTATGATGATTCTTGTTTTTTCTGTTCAATTCCATTTATTTCCCATATTTGGAATTGTAACTCCTGGTGTTGATTATTCTAGTTTTTGGGATTATGCTTGGGATGTTCTTCGACATCTCACTTTACCGATGATTTCTCTTGGTGTTGGTACTTTTGGCGGCCTCTTCCTTATTATGAGGAATACGATGTTGGATGCTCTCACTGAGGATTATACTTTAACTGCTAAGGCTATTGGATTAAAGAATAGAACTATTATCTTTAAGAATGTTATGAGGAATGCTATGCTTCCATTAATTACCATAGTTTCTCTACGATTGGGTTTCATGGTGGCTGGCTCCATTTTAACTGAAACTGTGTTTTCATGGCCTGGTGTCGGCCGCCTCATTTATAGTTCAGTTTTAGCTCATGATTATCAATTGTTGCAGGGTGCCTTCCTCATAATTACTATTCTCGTGGTTCTCGCTAATTTTATTGCAGATATAATTTATGGTGTAGCTGATCCTAGAATTCGATTTTAATTGGAGGTTCTATTGGATGTTTCGTCATGAAATTTCAGTTCTCTGGAAGCGCTTTAAAATTTTCATGGATCAATTTATGATGAGTCGTTTAGGTGTTTTTGGATTAGCTATATTGACTGTATTTATTTCACTCTCAATTTTCGCTCCATATCTTTCATCCTACTCAATAAAGGCTTCTGAAGGTAATATTCATGAGGTTTTGAAGCCTCCATCTAATAGGCATATTTTTGGAACTGATGAGTTGGGGAGGGATGTATTTACTCTTATTATTCATGGTGGTAGGATATCTCTTCTAGTTGGATTTCTAGCCACCATAATTTCTGGGGGGTTGGGAGCCCTTATAGGTTCAATTGCAGGTTACTTTGGCTCTTGGCTGGATGACATTCTCATGAGGATTACTGACTTATTCCTAGTTATACCCGGTCTTCCATTAATGATTGTTTTATCTGCACTGCTTGGTAGGAGTATTTGGAATATTATTTTTGTAATTGGAATTTTAAGTTGGACTGGAACTGCTAGGGTTATTAGGTCTCAGGTAATGTCTATTAAGGAGAAGCCATTTATAGAGTCGGTTAAGGCGGCTGGAGCTGGAGACTTATGGGTGTTGCGGAAGCATATACTTCCAAATGTTCTACCTTTAATAGCTGCTCAAATGACTCTGCAGGTTGGTGGAGCAATTTTATCAGAGTCAGCTTTAAGCTTCCTGGGGCTTGGTGATCCAACCCATGTTAGTTGGGGTATGATTTTACATTATGCTTTTAGTTGTGGAGCTCTTTCATCTGGATGTTGGTGGTATATTCTCCCTCCAGGCATATGTATAGCTCTTGTTGTATTAGCGTTTTCATTTATTGGATACGCTATGGATCAGATAGTTAATCCAAGGATTAGGAGAAGGTGATGATATGAGCCTATTGAATGTGAGAGATTTAAGGGTTTATTATAGGATTAGTAAAGGAATGGTAAGGGCTGTTGATGGAGTAAACTTATACATGGATAAAGGTGACTTTCTAGGTTTAGCTGGTGAGAGTGGATGTGGCAAAACTACTCTGGCTCTCTCAATTACAAGGCTTCTACCAGATAATGCCAAAATAATTTCTGGAAGCATTCTATTTGATGGTGTTGATCTCTTAAAGCTTAGGGAGGATGAGTTGAGAGAGAATTATAGGTGGAAGCGTATTTCAATAGTTTTTCAAGGTGCAATGAATGCTCTTAACCCTGTTTTTAGGGTTGGTGACCAGATAGTTCAGGCTATTTGCACTCATGAAAACATAGGCAAGAAGGAGGCTTGGGAGAGGGTTGAAAGGCTTTTTTCACTTGTGGGTTTGAGTCCTGAGAGGGCGAAGGATTATCCACATGAATTTAGCGGGGGTATGAAGCAACGTGCCATAATAGCATTGGCATTAGCATGTAATCCTGACCTCATAATTGCAGATGAACCTGTCACAGCTTTGGATGTAATTGTTCAAGCTCAAATATTAGAGTTGATTAGGAGTTTGAGGGATAAGCTTGGCTTATCCATGATAATTATAACTCATGACTTATCAGTGATAGCTGATACATGTAATAAGGCTGCTATTATGTATGCTGGTAAGATAGTTGAGTTTTCAGATATAGTCTCCCTATTCAAGAATCCTCTCCACCCATATTCCCAGGGATTACTAGCTAATTATCCAAGTATAGAGGAGGAGGCTAAGAGCTTTGAGCCAATAGGTGGGAGACCTCCTGACCTCCTTAATCCACCTAGTGGTTGTAGGTTTCATCCTAGATGTCCTTATGTTATGGATGTTTGTAGGCGTGTTGAGCCTAACCTTATAGATGTTGGAGGAGGGCACCTGGTAGCATGTCATCGAGTAATGAAGTCTTAATTCATGCAATTAACGTAAAGAAATGGTTTCCACTTAGGAGGGGACTTTTACAGTCCCTATTCTCTAAGAGGAGGGAATATATTAGAGCTGTTGATGGAGTGAGTCTTGACATTAGGAAGGGTGAAATTTTAGGTTTGGCTGGTGAGAGTGGTTGTGGTAAAACCACTACGGGTAAACTGCTTTTAAGACTTATTGAACCTACTGATGGAAATATTTACTTTAAGGGCCGAGATATACTTTCATTTAATAGGAGGGAGTTGAAGGAATTCCGTAAGAGTGCACAGATAATTTACCAAGATCCATATCAATCTCTAGATCCCCGCATGACAATATTTGACTTCGTAGCTGAGCCACTACTTATTCATAAAATTGGAGATGTGGAGGAGAGAGTATACTCTGCGCTGGAGAGGGTGGAGTTAACTCCTCCTGAAGATTTCTTTGATCGTTTCCCCCATGAGCTTAGTGGTGGGCAGCGTCAGAGGGTTGCCATTGCGAGGGCTATGATTCTTAATCCAGAATTTATAGTGGCAGATGAGCCTGTTTCAATGCTTGATGTATCAATACGTTCAGCTATTTTGAAGTTGATGCTTAAGTTGAGGGATGAATTGAATATATCCTATCTCTATATAACTCATGACCTAGCTACTGCTAAGCAGATTTGTGATAGGTTGGCTATAATGTATCTTGGAAAGATAGTTGAGCAATCAGATGTTAATGTTGTTCTTAAAACACCTATGCATCCATATACTAAGGCTTTGATAAAAGCTATTCCAATTCCAGATCCAACTGCCCGTAAAAGTAAGGCCATAATTTTAGGTGAAGTTCCAAGTCCAGTAAATATTCCTAGTGGTTGTAGGTTTCATCCTAGATGTCCTTATGTTATGGATGTTTGTAGGCGTGTTGAGCCTAACCTTATAGATGTTGGAGGAGGGCACCTGGTAGCCTGCCATTTAATTGATAGGAAATGATTTTCTCTTAAATAAATGTTGAAAATAATAATAATATTTAACTTACTAGGCTGTTTATTTTCATTAATCGTCTACTGGTGTAATGCATGCGGGTTGATCTACATGCTGTCAATTTCACGGCTAAAGAAGTTCCTTGGGGAGCAGTCTAGGAATTATAGGGTTTTGCTAGTTAGGGGTGTTGCTGCATCCTTTCTAGACCAGTTGACTCAGAATTTCAGTAACCTCTATATTGTTGAGCTTGGTGCTTCTCCAGTGGAGCTTGGAGGTATTAGGGCTATTGGATCTGCTGTTAGTGCATTGTTCTCTATTCCCGCTGGCTGGCTTTCTGATGTTTATAGTGTTAAGCGTATTCTTATAGTTGGAATGCTTATTCAGATTTTATCTATAGCCTTTTTCGCCTTTGCTCAGAATTGGCTTTGGATTGTTGTTGCAGTTATACTTCAAACTTTAACTATGACTTTGGTTTGGAGGATTCAGAACATTATTATTGCAAATAGCCTCTCTGATAGGGATAGGGCTACTGGTTATGGTTTACGTACCACTCTTATGCAGCTTTTCAGTGTTACTGCTCCTACTATTGGAGGCTTCCTAGTCTACTTGTTTGGAGGTATTTCTGTTGAGGGTATTAGGCCGCTCTATTATATTCAGCTTGTAGGCATAATAATTGTTTCAATCTATGTTGCATTTAGCCTTGAGGATATACGTTTTAGTGCTGAGATGGGTGCTAGGCGTATTTTGGCTGGATTTAGGGAGGTTTTTAGTGTTGGAAGGGGGTTGAAGCGCTTCGCCTTCATTCAAGCCTTAGGCTCCATTACTTGGGGTATGAGTATGCCCTTCCCCTTCGTCTATGCAGTTGAGTTTAAGGGTGCTGATTCCCTCACCATTGGTTATATGGGTACATGTCAGACTTTGATTTCAATGCTTCTCGCCCTTCCACTTGGAAGATTAGCTGATAGTAGGGGCCGGAAATTCACCATTTATCTGACTAGACCCTTCTTTTATGGTAGCTTTCTCCTCTTAGTTTTAGCTCCACCAAGTAATCCATATGTATTATTGTTGGCTTGGGCTTTGAGGGGTGTTATGATGGGTAGCAATGCCTGGATGACTATGAGCATGGAGTTGGTTCCACCTGAGTATAGGGGGAGGTGGACTGGTGTTACAAGTTTACTTCAAAACTTAACTAGGGTTCCTGCAATGCTTATTGGAGGATACCTCTATCAAGATGTGGATCCAAATCTAGTCTTTATAATTCCAATAATAATTGACTTATTCATTAGAATGCCCATATTAAAGACTGTTCCTGAAACTCTTAAGAAGTAGTTTGAATTCTCTTAGATTTCTTGGATGCTTTTAACATATTTTAAATATTTCTTTCTAAGTTTCTTTATTAGCTTCTCATCTGCTGTATACATTTGGGTTTTTCTCATAATTGCTAAAGCTACGTACGATGCATCATAAATTGTAATATTGTTTTTTACTGCTACTTCTACTGTTTTCCTAGCATATTCCCCTTTTAGGGGGTATAGGCTGAAGGAGTATGCTTGGAGGGCTTCTGATATCTCTTTTAATTCCTCTTCGTTGAAGAGTTCCTTGTATTTTAGTGCATTTAATATCTCGAAGGTGATGAGTTCTGGTGCTATTATCCTTATTTCTCCCTCAACATACTTATCTCTCAATTCTAAAGCTTTATCGGAGTTTTCTTCAATTACAAACCATTTAACTATTATGCTTGCGTCTACGGCTACTTCCCGCATAGCGTTCATCCCTAAATTTTCTTATGATTTCTTCAGCTTTCATTTCGCCTAGACTTTTTCTTTTTAATTTCTCATTGATTAATACTGCTTTAGCTAGATTTTTTCCTCTTTCCTCCTCTATTTTCTTCCATATTGCTTCTCTGATATATGCACTCCAGTTAATCTTGATTTCTTTCATTTTTCTTTTTGTTTCTTCATCTATTCTTATTGTAATTACAGTCATACATGTACTTACAATGATCTTACATATAAATTTCTTGATGCCTTATGTTTCTAGAAACCTATGTTGCTAAACTAAATTGAATTTTCTTCTAATTGTTTTAATAGTTCTATGTGATTTAATAGGTGTTTTGCTTCATAGTTGTTTTTTATTAGGAAGTTTTTTAGGTCTTCATCCATGGTTAGGAATATCATCTTGTTGGTTGCTGCTGTTGCATATAGAATGTTATCTATGTTATCTTTATGGCCTTTTTTACGGAGTTTAAAGGCTAGTTTAATGGCTTCTGCTGAGGGTTTAATCCAATTGTAGAATTCTGATTTTATTAGTGCTTCAACTGCTCTCTCTACTATTTCTTCAACTTCTATTTTTCTATGTTTGCTTTCTCTCCATATTTTTCCTAGAACTTCAATCCATATTACTGGTGAGCAGTAAAACTCGATTTTTCCCTTAATTTTAGCTTCTCTTAGCTTTGCTATGTGATTGTCTGTTAATCCTTCAACTTCTATTCCGAAGCTTGGTAGAATGTAGGTTGAATCTAGTAATACTTTAAGTCTTGTAGAATTCATTTTGCTCTCTCTCCGATTCTTCTTCAAATTCCTTTACAGTGGTTTTTGCCCACTTCTTTATTCTTAATGCAAGTGATAGTGGGTCTGGTATGAATTTAATTGTCAATTCACCTTTTTTAACTTCGATTAGAATTTTATCTCCTTCATTTATGCCTAGTTTCTGTAGGATTTTTTTGGGTAGATATATGGCTCCTCTCTTACCAATTTTTGATATTATTTTCTGATTTGACATTTTTATCTGACATAAAAATTTTATCTGAATATATAAGTTTATCTGATTACATTCAATTATTTTCCATCAGATTTGAGCCTTTGAAAGCTGTTTAGAAATATTGTTTGGAATTGTTTTTCAATTGTTTTTCCAATTTTATTATGGGTGTGTTGGATTGGTTGAACTTGACTTTTATGAGCGTGAACCTCCTATTCCCTCTGAGGATTATTTTGGTGTTAGTTTCTTTGATTTGAGGGCTTATGTGTATGATATTCTTAGAGGTGTTGGCGTTTCCAGTGAGGATTCTAGGATTGTTGCTGATGTATTGGTTTTGGCTGATTTGTTTGGTATTTCTAGTCATGGTGTTCAGAGGACTTGGAGGTATGTTGAGGGTGTTAAGAGGGGTAATGTAAACATTAACCCCGACATCCGGGTTATAAGGGATTTTGGAGCTACAGCCCTAATTGATGGGGATAATGGTTTCGGTCAGGTGGTTGGAGTTAAGGCTATGAGATTGGCTATAGAGAAGGCTAAGCGTTTTGGTATTTCAATGGTTTTGGTTAGGAACAGTAATCACTTTGGCATAGCTGGCTACTATTCACTTATGGCTGTTTTCGAGGGCTTGATTGGAGTGACAGCCACTAATTCTAGTAGACTTGTCGCTTACGTTAACACT
>JANZKD010000031.1 GCA_025061245.1 Candidatus Culexmicrobium profundum | reverse complement strand
ATGGAAACGTTTTCCGGATGGTGAGAGCTATATTAGGATTCCAGGAGATTTGAAAGGTGAAAGTGTAGTTGTTGTACAGTCTACTTCTCCTCCTCAAGATAAGCGATTAATGGAGCTTTTCTTTATTTTGGATTTAATTAATGAACTGGGTGCTAGAGAAGTAACAGTTGTTATTCCATATTTGGCTTATATGCGTCAAGATAAAA
This sequence comes from Candidatus Culexmicrobium profundum, assembly GCA_025061245.1. Lineage (GTDB taxonomy): Archaea > Thermoproteota > Methanomethylicia > Culexarchaeales > Culexmicrobiaceae > Culexmicrobium_A > Culexmicrobium_A profundum. Next base: position 14,300 of record JANZKD010000031.1, on the reverse strand, counting down.
GGTTTAGAGAGGGTGAAGTTGTTAGTATTAAGGTTGTTTCAAGGTTAATTGAGAGTTTTAATGTTGATCGAGTTATACTAGTTGATGTTCATAGTAGGAAGGTTTTAGATAGCTTTAATGTTGACGTAGCTGAGGTTAGTGCAATGCCTCTTATTGGCTCTTATTTTTCAAGTATTGATCTTGTGAATCCCTTTGTTCTTGCCCCTGATAAAAAAGCTTTAATTTTGGCTGAAAGAGTTGCTGAGAAGATTGGCTGTAAATATGATTTTCTTGAGAAGAGGCGGGATAGGATTACTGGTGAGATTAAAACCTACTTTAAGGAGATAAATGTTAAGGGTAGAGATGTAGTCATTGTGGATGATATAATTAGTACTGGTGGAACTATCGCTAATGCAGCTGAGATGGCTAGAAGCCTTGGAGCTAGACGAATATACGCTGCTTGTACACATGCCTTGCTGGTTAAAAATGCATTGATGAGGCTTTCATCTGCAGGGGTTTTCGAGATTATTGGGACTGATACTATTGAGAGTAATGTCAGTAAAGTTTCAGTTGCCCCTGCAATAGTTTCTGTTCTTTAAATACTTGTTTGGTATAATTATGATGATGAATAATACTTTATCTAATAGGGCTGAGCGGTTATTTTTTATTGTTTCAGGTGAGCATCCATCTCTCCCTTCATCTGAGATATTGGCTATACTTGAGGCTGAAAATATACCCTTTAGCGATGTACATCTACTTCCTCATGTAGTGAGGCTTAAGGCTCCTTTAACGGCATGTGAAGCTGTTTATAGTAGGGCTGCAATGACTCTTAAGTGTTGTAAAGAGTTTTTTATTTGTACTTCTGATTACCATGAAATCTTCTCTAAGTGCAAAGAAGTAGACTGGTCTTTTCTACGTGATAAGAGTTTTGCTGTTAGAGTTAAGCGTGTCCAATCTTTTTCTCCTCACATTTCAACTAGAATTTTGGAGAGAGAGATTGGTAGCATTGTATGGAATTCATTGAATGGCAGAGTTAAAGTTGACTTGTCTTCGCCTAGATTCATTATTCAAGGCATCTTGACTAGTTCTTTCTTTATACTTGGACTAGCTTTGAGAATTATTCGTAGAGGTGTTTTTGATAAGAGGAAACCTAAATTTAGACCATTTGCTCATCCAAGTTCTTTGGATGCAAAGATTTCACGTCTTTTTGTCAATTTGAGTAGAGTTAGGAGAAATGAGCTTTTCTTGGATCCTTTTTGTGGTGCTGGTAGTTTTCTTATTGAGGCTGCCTTGATTGGATGTAGAGTTGTTGGAGTTGATATTGATGAGGAGATGATTAATGGTGCTCGGCTTAACTTGAGGTTTTTTAAGATAAGACCAGAAGCTCTAATTCTGGGTGATGCAAGACATTTACCTCTCATGAGGGTTGATGCAATTGCTACTGATCCGCCTTATGGTAGGTCTGCCTCTACAAGGGGAGCTAAATTAGATAAACTAGTTTACTCATTTTTATCTGAAGCTTTTAATGTTATTCAACCTGGAAGATATATCTGTATTGCAGCTCCATCACGTTTAGATTTGAAAAGTTTAAGTATTTCTATTGGCTTTAAGGTTTTAGAATATCATTTCATGCGTGTTCATAGGAGTTTGACTAGAATTATAGCTGTGCTTAATCGTTAGTTGGTGGTGATATGCAGTTTCAAGTTATTCTTCTGGGAACTGCTGGGAGCATACCCACGAAGAGTAGAAATCTCCCTTGCATTGCAATTAGGAGGAGAGGTGAACTTATATTATTTGATTGTGGGGAGGGGGCTCAAAGACAATTTATTAAGGCTGGCATTGGATTTCCTGCTAAATTTAAAATCTTCATTAGTCATTTACACGGTGACCATGTGCTGGGACTTCCAGGTTTACTTCAAACCATGTCTCTTATGGGTCGTAGTGCTCCCTTAGAAATTTATGGACCGAGTGGGATTATTGATTTCCTTAAAGCTCTTCGTGAAACTGTTCGATTTCTATTGACTTTTGATGTTAAAGTTTTTGAAGTGGGTGAAGGTTTGATCTATGAGGGAGATGACTATGTAATTAAGGCATGCTGGACAGATCATAGTATTCCTTGCTTGGCTTTCTCTCTTGAGGAGCATCCTAGACCTGGGAAGTTTTATCCTGAGAAGGCTATTGAATTAGGTGTTCCTAAGGGTCCCCTCTGGAAGAGGCTTCAAATGGGTTTCCCTGTAAAGTTGGCGGATGGGCGTATCATTAAGCCTGAACAAGTATTGGGTCCAATGAGGCGTGGATTGAAATTAGTTTATTCAGCTGATACAACTCCATGTGAAAGGGTGATTGAATTGGCTAGAAATGCTGATTTATTAATTCATGAAGCTACCTTTGATGATTCTCTTGCTGATAAAGCTAGTGAGGATAAGCATTCAACTGCTAGTCAAGCAGCTGAAGTTGCCTTAAAGGCTAATGTGAAATTTTTAGTTTTAACTCATATTAGTGCTAGGTATGAGGGTGATGATTCACTATTATTGAATCAAGCAAGGTCAATTTTCCCTAAAGTTGTGGTGGGAAGAGATTTTCAGGTTATTGAGCTTTTCCCAGAGTTTAAGGTGACCTTTATTGACACGTAAAGTTAAGGTTAGATTTGGAAGATCAATTAGAGAGTTTGATTTAATAACTTCTCCTTATCCTCACATAGTTGTTCCAACTGTTAAGGAGGTTATTCACGGCTGGTATTATGGATATTATGATAATGGGAGAAGGGAGTGTAGTTCTGAACGAATATTGTTAAATCCATATAATGGTTGTAGTGTTAGTTGTCCAATGTGTTATGCAAGGTCATTTGGAGGATACTTTACCCTATGGGATGAAGAGGGTATTGTAACTGTTTTTAAGGATTTTCATTTAAAGTTGAAGGATGAGCTTAGTAGGTTGTATTGGGCTTCATGTGCATATCTATGTCCTTCATCTGAACCATTTCAGAAGCCTTTAGAGAATCTATATCATTTAAGTGAGAAGTCTGCTGAAGTTTTTCTAGATTTAGATTTGCCGGTTGAATTTATAACTAAAAGAGGAGATAATATTCCTATACGTCTTCTTGATAAAATGGCTAGTCATCCTTATGGTCATTGCTTTGCACAATTTACTGTTTTAAGCTTAAATGATGAAGTTAATAGTGTTTTTTCGCCGAATGGTGCTAGAGTTGATGATCAACTTAAAGGAATTAGAAGATGTGTTGATAGGGGTATTTTTACTGTTGTACGTATGGATCCACTTTTTCCAGGTATAACTGATGATGAGAAGACAATTAGAGAACTAGTTGAATGTGCTAAGAATTTGGGTGTGAGTCATATCATTTTTAGTTTATGTGATGTTGGAAGGCGAGGTGAATCTAGAAGAACTAAGCTTTTTAATGTGGTTAAGGAGTTTTTCCCTGAGGCTTTTCAATTATGGCTTAAGGTTTATGCTTCTTCTCAAGATGGTGATATAACGTATAGGAGAAGGGTGTTTAGTTTAGCTAGAAGGATTTGTGATGAAGTTGGTGTTACAATGGCGTTGTGTATGGAATTTGAGAAGGTTAAGGTTGGCGGCAAGGTTGTTTATAGAGGGTTAAATGAGGATTATATGAGTTCATTGAGCTGTGAAGGTATTAATGTTCCTATTTATTGGCGTAAAAGTTTGGATGAGAATTTTAAGCCATTAGAGGGCTGTAATGGTGCATGTCTCCTATGTGCTAAGGGGGTTCAAAGACCTGTTTGCGGTCAACCGTCTCTGATGAGAGCTTCAGCTTTAAAGTTAAGAGATTACCTGAATATGCGTCCTAAATATAGTGATTTAACCTTCTTTGTGAAGAAGTGAAGAATATTGATTAATTTATGTTGGTGGTTCTCTTTCGAATAATGGTTTTCCCTGCGATGTTGGCGGTGCAAGCCAGTTAATTACATCCTTTATATTATCACATGTTATTTCAAATCTTATTGGACCGAGAGGGGATTCCCTTTCTGGTAGGCAGAATGATAAGTGCCCTACGTATGCTACTTGCTTGTTTAGGAAGAATATTACTTGGTTTTGTGTTGAAAATCTTCTCATCATTTTTCTTGCTGCATCTAGTATTCTTTCTCTTCTGAGTAGAGAGTGTAGCTTTCTTAGACTTTCTATATTTTTTGATTTAGCGACAATGTATTTTCTTCCAAATCTTTCCTGGATAGTGATTGATTCTGGTTCAAATACGTTTAGTATGGCTTGTTTAACTTTTTCTTCATCTTCGGTTAGTTTGACTTCTGCTTCTACTGTTACTTCAATCATCTTCCTTTAACCTCTCTAATATTTTCGTTGCTTTTTCAATAAGTTTTTCTATGGTGTCTTCATTAACTAGCATGTAGTCTGCTATGGCAATTACTTTTCCTATTCCTACTTCTAATTCTCTTAAATCTCTTTTAGTAAATTCCTCCCAATTTTTGGGGTCATCGCTTCTTCCTCTTTTTTTAAGTCTTTTGAATCTAGTTTTGGGAGATGCGTGTACTGCAATTATGATGATTTCTCCATATTTTTCCTTGAATTCCTCTACTTCTGCTAGACTTCTTATTCCATCTATCATTATGACTTTTTCTTTACATTTGTCTATTTTGGGGAAACATCTTCTTGCTACTACTCCTGCCCCTTCTTTTAATCTTAATTCCTTCATTATTTTCCCTAGGTTTTCCGGTGTTGGGGGTATTCTTCTTAATATTGCTTCTTCTCTTATTACGTCTCCCATAACTATTACTGGTATCCCATATTTCTTTGCGGTGTCAGCTATAATTGATTTTCCAGCACCTGGCATTCCAACAATTCCAATGAGTTTTTTCAATGTTACCCCTCTAACTATTTTAAGCCATAAGTAGTCCTTAAAAGTTTAATGTACAAGTTATTCATAGTATTTGGTGGTGGAGGGAGCATTGGAGCGCATTAGAACATTCATATCAATTGATGTTGAAGATGAAAATATTTTACGTGAATTGGAGGGTGTTCAATCTCTTCTAATTAAGAGTGGAGCTGACCTAAAGCTTGTTAGACGAGAAAATATTCACTTAACTTTACGTTTCCTAGGCGAAATACCTATCTCCATAGTTAATAATGTTGGGAGAATAATGGATAAATTGAATTTTTCCTCCTTTGTAATGGAGGTTAAGGGGCTTGGAGCTTTTCCTAAAATAACTAGACCTAATGTTATTTGGGTTGGAGTTGGTGAAGGTCATGATGAAGTAGTAAATATCTTCAATTTTCTTGAAAGGGAATTGAGAAAGTTGGGCTTTAGACCTGAGACTAAAAGTTTTCATCCCCACATAACTATTGCTAGAGTTAGGCGTAGAAGAAATCTTGAGAGGATTATTGATGTTTTTAATAATTATCGAGACTATGTCTTTGGTAGAATGGATGTTAAGTCTATAAGATTGAAGAGAAGTGTCTTAACTCCCAGGGGGCCTATATATTCAACTTTAAAGGAGGTATTTTTAGCTTAGGTTGATTGTTATGAGTGATGTTGAACGTATATTAAGAATTGTATATGATAGAGTTGAGCCTAAAGAGGATGAGAGGCAAAGAATTAGGCATGCTGTATCTAAAATGATTAAACGCATAGAAGAGGCTGCTTTTAAGCTCAATGTACATGTAAAGGCTAGAGTTGAGGGTTCAATTGCTAAGGATACATGGATTTCAGGTGATCGTGATATTGATATTTTTATTCAACTTCCCAAAGAAATTGGACTTGAAGGGCTTAGATCTATTGGTCTCAAAATAGCTAAAAGTGCAGCTGGGGATAAGTGGGCTGAGCGATACGCTGAACATCCTTATATTGAAACTGAGCTTGATGGCTTTAAAATTGATTTAGTTCCCTGCTTTATGCTTAGTAATTCCAGAGAGGCATTATCAACTGTTGATAGAACTCCATTTCACACTAATTATATTAACAATTCATTTAATGATCAGTTAAGAAGAGAAGTGCGAGTTTTAAAACAATTTATGAAGGGTATAGGGGTTTATGGAGCTGAAATTAAAATTCAAGGCTTTTCAGGTTATTTATGTGAACTTCTCATTCTTCATTATAATTCATTTATGAATTTAATAGATAATGCAGCGAATAGGTGGAAGCCATTTTCTGTTGTAATTGATATTGAAAGATATTATTCAAGGATTAATGAAGCTAAATCCGTTTTCCATGCACCCTTAATTGTAGTTGATCCTGTTGATAAGAGGCGGAATGTAGCTGCAGCTCTATCTTTAGATAGGATGTGTGAATTTATTGCTGCATGCCGTGCATTTCTTAAAAATCCAAGCTTACACTTTTTCTATCCAATTGAACCTAGAACTTTTACTGTTAAAGAATTAATTGAACAATTTGAGAAGAGAGGAACCGACTTTGTCTTTATAGTTACCTCTTGTCCTGAGGTGGTACCTGACATATTGTGGGGGCAACTTTATAAGTCTTGGAGGGGGCTTAAGCGGCTATTGTCTAATTGGAATTTTAATGTAATTGATGGATTTGTTTGGTCTGATGAGAAGGATAATGTGGTTTTCTGTTTTGAACTTGAATCTGCCAGTATTCCTGGTATTGAGAAGCATATTGGTCCACCTATTTCCTCTAAAGAGCATTGTGATCGATTTCTTGAGAAGCATTTGGGTTCAAAGAATTTGATTGCTGGTCCGAAAATTGAGGGTGATAGATGGATTGTCTATTTAAGGCGAAAATATTCTAATGCCATTGCATTATTAGCTAATGAGTGGTATATGGCCAAATTGGGAAATTTAATATATAAGTCATTTTCAAATGTACTTAACATTTTATTAAATGATCAAATTCTTGATTTTTATAATTTTCATAGAGACTTTGCTATTTCACTTACTAAATATTTGCGGGGTAAGTTGCCTTGGCTTTATGTATCCTCAATGGCTTAGTTATGGTGGGGCCGCCGGGATTTGAACCCGGGACCACCAGCGCCCCAGGCTGGCATCCTAGTCCAAGCTAGACGACGGCCCCTCTTGATTTGCTATTTGTTTTTTCACTTATAATTTTGATTGTTATAGTTCTAATTTTTTGAGTTGTTCTAGTACGTATTTTCTGATTTCTGTTGCTGATGGTAGTTTTGCAACTATTTTTCCTTCTTTTATTAGTGGTTTTAGCATGGGTTCCATTGCTCTATTGCATTTGGGGCATTCTGGTTTTTCTGCATTTACTGGTAATATTATGTCTATTAAGCATTCTTTGCATCTCCATACTTGTTTTCTTCCACCCATTTTCCCCCTTTTTGCATTGGGTTTTCCTTCTACTTCTACAATGTCCATTGCGAAGTCTATGGTTGGAGCGTTTGAGACGCTTGTTCCTACTCCGAAGGCGTCTGCTCCTGCTTCAATGAGGTTTTCTATGTTTTCTTCATTTATTCCTCCTGATACGAATATTTTTACGTGTTTGTATCCTCTTATGTCTAGTTCCCATCTTACTTCTCTTATTATGTCTGCGAAGTTACCTTTTCTTGAGCTTGGGGTGTCTAGTCTTACTGCGAAAAGTCTATCTTTTAATGCTTCCGCAGCCATTATTGCTTCTATTTTTTCATCGTAGAATGTGTCTACTAGTGCTATTCTTGGTACTTCTGGTGGCATTATTTCGTCGAATGCTTTCCATGCTTCGACTTGGTCGTTGAATACTATTATTAGGGCGTGGGGCATGGTTCCTGCTGGTTTTATTCCCATTAATTTTGCTCCAAGCACTCCTGAAACACCGTTGAATCCTCCTATGTAGGCTGCTCTGTCTAGCATTGGTGCTATTGCTGGGTGCATTCTTCTTATTCCGAAGGCGTATACTGGTTTATCGTTGGCTAGCTTTTTTATTCTTGCCGCTGCTGTGGCTACTCCTGATGCTTGACATATTAGTCCAAGTATTGCTGTTTCTAGATGTGCGAATGCTTCATAGGGGCCCTCAATTACTATTACTGGTTCTCTTACACCATTATAGCTTATAGGGTAGAAGATGCTTCCTTCAGGCATGGCATAGACGTTTATTGGATATCCTTCTAATAGTTTTGCTTCTTCTTCAATGCCGCAGAGTACTCCCCATTTCCATTCTCTTGGTAATTTTCCTGATGTAATTTCAGCTGTTACTCTAACTTTGTCGAGTTTCTTTGTTTTTAATATCTTTCTTGTTCTTTGGAAGTAGACGTCTGTTGTTTCCCCTCTTTTTATTTCTTCTTCTGTGGCTATGTAGAAGTGCCTCACTTTTCCATCTCCACATTTAGGTTAGAACGACCAATATTCAGATAATATTTTTTTGATTTTAATAATTGTTGCTTCTACATATCTTTCTATGGCTGGTTGTCTTCCCATCTTTTTATCTTTATATGCTATTTTCTCTTTTATTAGACCGTGTATTGTATTTAGTATTGAAAGTGGAGTATATTTAAGGTGGTAGCCTCCCTCTAAAGCTACTATTATTCTTCCATTTGCGTATTTGTCTGCTTCTGATGATAGTATTCTAGCCATTTCATAATATGTATCTGTTGTGAACATGAGATCCGAGATTGTGTCTGCATAATGTCCGTCATAGCCTGCTGAGACCATTATTAATTCAGGTTTAAATTGCTCTATTATGGGTTTAACGAGTTCTCTTATTGCTTGAAGGGCTGCTCTGCCTGTTGCTTGTGGTGGTAATGGTATGTTTACATTGAATCCTCTGCCTTCTCCTCTACCAATCTCATTTATGAATCCTGTTCCTGGATATAGTGTTCTGCCATCTTGATGTATGGATATGTAGAGGACATTTGGGGAATCGTAAAATATTTCTTGTGTCCCGTCTCCATGATGCGCATCCCAGTCGAATATTAATATTCTTCTTAGTCCATTTTCAAGTGCATTTTTAGCTGCAATTGCAATATTATTTAGAAGACAGAAACCTTTTGCCCTATTAAAGCTTGCATGGTGTCCTGGAGGTCTTATTAATGCAAAGGCTTTTTTAAAATCATCTTTCAATAATAGTTGTACTGCTTTGATTACTCCACCTGCAGCTAATAATGCTACTTCATATGATTGGGGTGAAATAACGGTGTCTAGTGTTATTAATCCTCCACCTGCCATGCTTAACCTTCTAATTGTCTCTAATAGTTCCCCACTATGTATTTTTAAGACATCTTCTTGGGAGGCCTTAAGCGGTGGTAGGATTATTATTTTATCTTCCATCGCTATTTGTGATTCTTGAATTAATTTGAATGCCTTCTTTACTCTTATCGGTGATTCTGGATGGCTTCCCGTTTCATGAAGTAAATATTTATCTGAATATATTACTGCTATTTTTTCACTCAAGTTTCTCCCTCAACTTCATTAGATATTTTTTAGCATCTTCTAAAACATTTTTCATGATGATATGTGATGCTCCAAGATAGTTTTCTGGCTTCATAACCTCTTCAAGTTCTTTTTCACTTAGGTATTTTCTTATTTCTGGATTATCTCTTAGAATTTCTAATAGATGCTTTCCTGTTTGCCATGCTTTCATGGCGCAGTTTCTTATTACTTCATGAGCCCATTGTCTATTGGCACCCTTCTTAACCATGGCTATCATGACTGCTTCAGACATGATTAGGCCCTTAGTTGCCTCAATGTTTCTTTTCATGTTTTCTGGGTATACAACTAGTCCTTTCAATACCTTTTTTAATGTTTTTAATTGTTCGTCTAGTAGTAGGAAGATTTCAGGGATCATTATTCTTTCACAGGAGCTATTGGTTAGGTCTCTTTCATGTTCCAGTACTATGTTTTCTAGTGCTGTTACAGCATAGCCTCTTATTACTTTTGCTAATCCGCATACTTTTTCAGATCTTATTGGATTTCTTTTGTGTGGCATTGTGCTTGATCCTACTTGTCGTGTTGTAAATGGTTCTTCTACTTCTCTAATTTCCGTTCTTTGAAGATTTCTTATTTCATTGGCTATTTTATCTAGAGTTGAAGCAATCATTGATATTAGACATATTATTTCAGCTAGTCTATCTCTTGAGACTATTTGGGTTGTTATTTCAGCCTCTTTAAGTTCAAGGTATTTCATTACTAGTTTCTGTATTTTAATGCCTTTTTCACCTAGGGCAGCCATTGTTCCAACTGCACCGCTCATTTTTCCCACGATGTCTCTTTTAGTGTATTCCTCTAATCTTTCGAGATGTCTCTTTATTTCATCTAGCCATACAGTAAACTTAAAGCCGAAGGGCATTACTATTGCAGCTATTCCATGTGTTCTGCCTAGACAAATTGTATTCTTGTATGTTTCAGCTTTTTCAATCATTATTTCAGCTAGTTCAATTAAGTCCTTTTTAACAATTTTTAGTGCATCCTTTAATTGTAATGCCATTGCTGTATCTAAAATGTCGTTTGATGTGGCTCCTAAATGAACATATCCACCATAGTTTCCACATTCATCTGCTAATGCCTTTACAACTGCCATGGTTTCATGATGTATTTCTCTCTCTATTTCCGAGATTTTCTGAAGTGTAACGTATTTAGTTGAGGCTTTAGAAGCTATATATTCAGCTGCCTCTCTAGGTATGTTTCCAACTTCTGCGTGGGCTTTGGCTAGGGCTGCTTCTACATCCAGCATTTTTTGCAGCCAGTTTTCTTTAGTGAAGATCCTACGCATTTCTTCGCTTCCATATCTGTAGGGAGGATTAAGCCAAACCATCCATGTCAAATTATACACCCATTTTATGTTTTATGCTTTTTAGCATTAAGTCTTGTCTATATGTAGGTTTTAAATCCTTATTTATCATTATAACAAGGGGTTTTGACTATAAAGTGGAAGGATGAGGTTATTTCAAAGCTAAATTTAATTCAAGAATTATTAAATGACATACATAGTGATATTGCTTATATTAAGAATGTGGTTTCATCAATCTCTGAATTATCTGATAAGGCTATGGGAAGTAATTATTCTTTGATGGAGGATTTTCTGAAGATAGAATTGTCTGAGATAAAGTTTCTGCTTAATAAGATTATTAGTCTTCAGCTAAAAAAGGAAAGAGATGAAGTTGAGTTTTTGTTGTCTTAGTAGCTTTCAACTGTATATTTAAAGTCTTTTACTCCTCCTTCAAAGAATATTGTTCCTCTATAATCCTCATTTATTTCCCAGTAGTTTCTGCCATCTGTAATTTCACCAAATAATGTTGCACTTTCTCCTGGTGGAATTACTAGTTTTCCATCTGAATTTACTATGACTGAGGAGGATGACCCGTATATTTTGCCAGTCATTATTTCTGTGTTTCCTTGCTTTAATGTGAATGTGAGTGATGGTAGGAATGTTATATTGCCTTGTGCATTTTTTATGTCAATTAATATGTTGCTTATTTTTATTGTAACTGTTCCCAGATTTCTTATTACTATTTGTAGCTTAGTGTAACCTGTTGATGGATGTTGTATTACTTTTGTATCTGATGTATCTATTTTCACCATTGCACTGGCACCACTAAACCATCCCATCATCATTGATGCATATGCAACTGCCATTCCTAGTGATACTGCTAGAATTATTAGTGAAACAATTATTGCAGAGATTCCCTTCATGTTTTTCTTTAATTTCTTCAATTAAACCCTTCATATAATGGGATCTAGAATATTGAACTTATCTTGGCTGTCAGCCAGTTGTATTTTTATAGTTTTTAGACTATTACATCTAATTGTTTAATTGCAAATAATGCTACTGCTAGGGGAATTGATACTTCTTTAAGTTTTGGTGAAAATGAAAATATTGCTTTCTCAAATCCATGAGACTTCATTACTGCAATTATTTTATCTCCATTTACTTCAATTACTTTTAATTCTCTTCCTTTCACTCGCTTTATTTTGAAGATAATGTTTCCGTACCTTCCCTCGATGGGTGTTGTTATGTTTCTTCTCTTCGCTTTTAATATTGTTCTTCCATTTTCCTCGATTGTAAATCCTGAACATTTGAACTGTTTAAAAGTTATTTTGTATTCTTTGGAATCGTATTTTATCTTATATACTGGCTTTATTATCCCCTCTCTATTTGCTTGAGCTATTATTGCTCCATTTCCTCCTCTTAACTCTATTATGTTTATTGGTGGCTCAATGTATTCTAGTGGTTTATGGTATTTGATGATGTAAGTACGTTTGAGTTCATCTATTAGTCTTTCAAGCTCTATGTTGCATTTTTTGTCTATAAAGTATTTTTTGAAAACTTTGTCATAGTTTATAATTTGTCTTTCATGTAACTTTCTAAGTATTGCATTGATCTTCCTCGAGTCCTTCATTGCCTTTATTCTTGAGGCCATCTTCCTTGAGTCAAAATAGAATCGACCATCCAATGTTTTTTGCAGTCTTCTACTTTCAGTTAATATTGTTTTTATTACTTTAAGTGCTAGTTGTGGATGAGGGAGCAAGGACGATTTTCACCCTTGATTTTGATATAATTTGCCTTAATTCTTCTGCTTGGATTTTTAGGGTTTCAATTTTAGATTTTAACTTCTCGTTTTTCAGTTTCATCTTTTCATTTTCTTCATGCAGTTTTTCTCTTTCTTTTCTGAGTTTTTTAATTTCTTCTACTAATTCTTCTTCTCTTATTTTTAATTGTTCCAGATATAATATGCGTGAATTTACTGTTCTTAACAAGTTTTCATATTCTTTTATCTTTACATTCAACTTATTTATCATATTCAAGATTTTTTCTTCTCTCTGGATGAGTTCTCTCTCTTTGCTTCCAAGCTTTTCTTCTCTAGCTTTAAGCATTGCTTCTTTTCTATCTATCTCTTCTTGACTTAATAATAGGTCATTACTCCACAACTTTAATTGATGCTCTTTCTCTTTTATTTTCATCATTTTTTCTTCATAGTTTTTCATTATTCTCTCTTCCAATGAGGCTAATTGTTTTGCTTCTTTAATTATTTCATTGGCTTTAATTGTTAGCTGTGATAGTAGGTCTAATGCTTTATATTCAATGTCTTTTATGGCTGTTATGCTCTTTAATGTTTCATCATATATTGCTGTTAGTGAGCCGTGTTTTTCTGTAATGTTATCTCTGACTTTTTCAATTTCGTTTAAGACTTCTCTTATTATGTTCAATGTTTTTTCATATGCTTTTGCTTCAATGCTTTTTTCTAATTTTTCTTTTATTTCTCTTCTTTCCTCCTCAATTTTTATTATTATTTCACTTAGTTTTCTTTGTTCATTAATTAGCTTTGAACTATACTCTGTTATCTTATTTAGAAAGGTAGCTGCACTTGATGAGGCTTCAGAAATAACGTCTATATTGGATGTAGCATTCTTCAATTTTAATGTTGTTTCCATGATCTCTTGAATTATCTTGTTTAAATTTTTTCCAGGTGTCTCTTTTACGGTTGCTTCTAGAACTGTGAGTCTGGAAATTAGGTTTTCAATTTTGTTGTCCATTGACTTTAATTTCTGTGTTATCCATTCTATTCTTGGCATTAGTTCCTTGTTTTTCTGTCTTATCAATTCCCTTTATTTCACTTTCATTTTGATATAAAAACTCTCTCACTTCTATGGTTTTAAATATTTTTTTCGACTTCAAATTGTGAGCGTGATTTTCAAATGAGTTTAATTAAGCGTTTCATTAAACGAAGAAAGGAAGATGTAGCTTTACCTAGTATTCGAATTTTCAGATATCCTCTTACTCGCGATATTAAGGTTCTTGCTTCATATAAAATTTGCAATAATCAAGTCAGAATCATTATTGGTAGACGAAATGGTGAGGGATTATATTTAGTCAATGAGCCGAGTCTTTTAGATATAGAGCTGAAAGTTTACTCTCGTCTATCTGAGCTACTTAAGTTTGAGCTTGAACCTATTAATGGTGAAGTTGATCTTGTTAAGTATATTAGCTTACAAGCTAGGAAAATTGCTGAAGATTATGGATTAAAGTCTCTTTATGATCTAAGTATTGACCGTATAGTATACTTTATTCAAAGGGATATTGGATATGGTTACATTGAACCATTAATTCATGACCCTGAAATTGAGGATATAAAGTGTGTTGGTCCCGGTCATCCATTTATAGTTTGGCATAGGCGTTTTGGTCATTTAGATTGGCTTACAACTAATATTGTTTTAAATGAAGATGAGCTTAATGCGCTGGCTTCGAAGCTTGCCCATATGGCAGGTAAACATGTTTCAATTGCTTTTCCAATTGTTGATGCCATTTTGCCAGAGAAGCATAGAGTTTCTATATGTTATGGTAGAGAGGTTAGTCAGCGGTCAACCAATATTTGTATCCGTAAGTTTAGAGAGAAGCCATTTACTGTCATGCATTTAATTTATGATTTTAAGACAATTAGTGCTTT
>JANZKD010000030.1 GCA_025061245.1 Candidatus Culexmicrobium profundum | reverse complement strand
GAATCCCCAAAAGACGATTAGCTTCATATGCAATAGTTCTTCTGGTTGAACTCCATAGGTTAATCCGTAGTGTAGTGATATTGCTTCATGTCCAGATTTACTGCATAGACTATAATCTGTTCTTGTGGCTCCCATTGCATACCAGATTCTCTGCGGGAAGCTTTGTGTTAATAATCCTGAATTTCCACTGTATTCAAGGTGTAGAATTGATTGTGCTCCATAATCTCGTACTACTTCCCTAATTTTATTAGCTACTAAATCTAAAGTTTCACTCCAAGAGTTTTCCTTAAACTTTCTACTCGGCTTTTTTCCAACTCTTATATGTGGCTTTAAGATTCTATCCCTACTATAAACACGTTCATAATCCTTAACTCCTCTAGGACAGATGAAGCCCTGAGTGATGGGGTTATCAAAACTTCCTCTAATAGAAACTATTTTATTCTCATCAACCAGGGCTAGAAGGAAGCATGTATCATAACAATCCCTTGGACATACAACTTTAACTTCCTTCACAACATCACCTGAAACCACTTATACTAGTTGATGTGATGATAACTTCAATAAGATAATTGTGATTATTCAATTATATAATTTAGTCATTTACAATTTTCATTATTGCTATTATTAAGCTTGAATTTAACTGTTGAAATTATTGTTTATGGTTAATAGTAACACTTTTAAGCAAAAAAGTAACACTAAGATTGAGTGGTGTAATTATGCATATTCCGGACGGTTACCTTGACTTGACAACTGTCTTTATAACTTATACTATTTTCACGATCTACATGATGTATGCTCTATATAAGTTGAAGAATATTTCATATACTGAGAAGACTTCGCTTTTAGCTGTTGTTTCAGCTGGTATTTTTGCTGCTCAAATGTTAAACTGGCCTATTGTTGGTGGTACTAGTCTTCACTTTGTTGGTGGTGCCTTAGCTGGGATTCTGCTTGGACCGTGGCTTGGCACTCTATCAATGTTCCTAGTTCTCTTTGTTCAATGCATAGTTTTTCATGATGGAGGAATTACTACGCTTGGTGCAAATATGATTAATATGGGTATAATTGATGTTCTCATAGGCATTATCTTCTATAGAATTGGGGAGAAATTTAGTGGATCTAGGGATTTTGGCTGTATAATTGGTGCTTTTCTCGGCGGATGGCTGGGGATAGCTTTGGCCGGAATTGCATGTGGACTTGAAATTGGATTTTCATCTCAATTTGCATATGGTTGGGTTTTAGCTACCTCGGTTATGGGTATGTGGCATTTAGCTTTAGGAGTTATTGAAGGCATTATTACTGCACTAGTAGTAGCCTACTTGGTTAAGAGAGCTCCTGAGCTTATGTATTGGGGTGCTGATTGATGAGGATTTCAATAATAGTCATTCTAGCTTTAATTGTTGTTAGCCCCATATTTGGAGTTATATTGGCTGATATGGTTGGTTATCATGAACCCCTCGATGTTGCCGCTGAGAGATTGGGGTTAGAGGATGTTACTGATCTCTTTAATTGGACACCCTTCATTGACTATACTGTTCCAGGTCTACCTGCAACTATTGGCTACATTATATCTGGTCTAATTGGGATAGCTATGATAATTGGATTGGTATATGTTTTCTCAAAGCTGACTAGTGATAGGTTATGAGTAGGTATAGGGGATTAACAAGTAGTTTTTTGGAGGCTATAGCTGAAGTTGTTGAGGTTATAGGTTATGATCGTGAAACTTTAATTGCCCCGTATGTTGGATTGATAGTTGCATTAATTTTAACTAGTGTTATTTCTTTTAGTAGAGGTTTTCTAGCACCAATAATCTATATTGCTTCCAGTATTCTACTTGCCTTCTACTTGAATGTTAAGTTGAATATGTGGATTAAACCAGTGCTTTTCACTCTTTTTGTTACATCTGTTGCTTCCCTACCTTTATTATTCATTGTCTCCAATGATGCTCCGCCTTTTTCTATTAAAGTTACCTTTGATGGCGTCTTAATATTTCTAAATATTGTTCTGAGGGCTGTGGCTGCTGCTTCAATTTTCACTGTAATTACTATTCATCTTGGATGGTTGGGAATTATTATTGGTTTGAGGAGGCTACATTTTCCTTCAAGTCTCATATTTCTAGTTGCTGTTTTCGTTAAGTATATTCCCATATTTCTCAGGGATGCTGTTAAGATGATGGCTGCTAGGGAAGCTAGAACCATGTCTCATAATTTGAAGCTTGTATGGCGTAATTTTTCAAGTGTTATTGGAGATTTACTTTTGAGGGCTTTTCATAGATCTTGGAGGCTTCAATTAGCTTTTAGGGCTAGGGGTTTTGGTGAGGAAGTTTTTCAGAGTTTCTTTAATGGAGAATTTTCAGTGGAGTCCTTTGGATTTAAAGATTTGTTTCTCATTTTATTCGCTGTTTTGCTGGTGGTTATTGGCTTAGTTGAGGTGTGGTGAATGTTGTTGGAGGTAAGGGATGTTTGGTATAGTTATCCAGGTAGTTCTTTTACTTTGAGGGGTGTAAGTTTAGGTGCTGATAAAGGTGAAGTTGTGGCTATCATTGGCCCTGTTGGCTGTGGTAAGACTACTTTGCTGATGATAGCTTCAGGTCTAATTAAGCCTCATAGAGGTGTAGTGTTGTTTAGGGGTAAACTTCTAGAGGAGCAGTTGCCTAGGGCTAGAAGGAGTATTGGAGTTGTTTTTCAAGATCCAAATGACCAATTATTTAATCCGACAGTTTATGATGAATTGGCTTTCTCTCTGCGTCAATTAAATTATTCTGAAGATGAGATACGTAGTTTAATTGGGGAGCTTGCTAGAAGATTTAATTTGGAGGATTTACTTGATAAGTCTCCTTATAAGCTGAGTGCTGGTGAGAAGAAAATGGTTGCATTGGCTTCAATACTGATTTATGGACCTGAATTATTGTTTCTAGATGAGCCTACATCGAATCTTAGTGCTAAGTTTTCTAGGGAAATTAAGTCTATTATCTTGGAAATGAAGGAGAGTGGTAAGTCAATTATTGTTGCTTCACATGACATTGAGTTCGTAATGGGGGTTGCTGATAGAGTTTATGTAATGAGTGATGGAGCAATTATTGGTGGTGGATCTATAGTGGATGTTATTTGTAGTGAGAGTTTGCTTATGGCTGCTGATATGGAGCTTCCCTTAGTATTGCAAGTTTTGAAGGCTTTAAAGGTTGATTTTAAAAGTGATGTTCTCCTATTGAATAGGGGGAAGCTTATTGGATTGTTGAAGAAAAAGTTGTGTTGAATTATTTAATTTTACCTAGCTTAGATTTCTAGTTTTGTTACGTTTTCTATTTCTCCATTCTTCTTGATTATGAATGTGTCCTCCTTCTTTACTTGTCCTAGTCCCCTCATCATTATTGGAGAGTGTATGAATGCTAGTACCATTCCCTCCTTTGCCTCCATTAATCTGTCTCTTGGCAGTATTGTTGTTATTGGTTTTTCTTCTATTTGTAATCCTACTCCATGGGTGTAGCCTACTACTCTATAGTCGATTAAATTGTATTTGGCGTATATTTTATCTAGTTCTCTAATTACATTCATGAATTTTACGTTTGGCTTGGTTAGTTTTACTGCTAGGTTGAAGGTTTCATTCATGCATTTTAGGGCTTTGCTTGCTAATTCACTTGGCTGTCCAATGTGAATTGTCCTTGACATATTTGCATAGTATCGATTGTAATCTGCACCTATAACTACAGTGACGAATACTCCTTTTCTTGCAATGTTATCTCTTAGTGGTTCTGAGTGTACTCTTGGATGTGGACCTATATTGACATATACGTGTGGTTCTTCACATCCTGATTTGTATAGGTTTTCATATGCTTCAGCTGCCATATCTGTCTCTGAAACTCCCTCTTTTATTATTGATAGTGTTTTCTCCATGGCTTTAACTGCAATTGACCCTGCTTTTCGAACACAGTTTAATTCATATTCGTCTTTTATTAGCCTCAATTCACTGATTATTGGGCCGACGTCGACAACTTTCACCTTTGGATTTAATTGTTTGAATACTTCATAGAATAATATGTATGCATCTCTTTCCAATCCGAATTCTAGGCCGACAACTTTATAGTTACTCTTTCTAATGGTTCCAGAAACTTTCCCCATTAACTCTCCACCATCAATGAATGTTTCAATGTTTTTGATTCCAGTTTTCTCTATGAAGCCTCCCTCCTCTCCTCTTGCTATGAAGGCTAATGGTTCACCTTCAGCTGGGATTAGTAGTGCTGGCCTCAACCACTTTATTCCAGTGAAGTAGATGAAGCTTGAGAGTGTTCTAAGCATTACAGCATCAATATTCTTCTCTCTAAGTTTCTCCTGAAACTTAGATAATCTTCTTTCTAAAACTTCTTTTGGGAATCGCATTTTTATCATTCATTTTTACTCTTAAGTGACTATTAACATTCACTGTTACCAATTTGATTATATTCACCTAGTTTCTATTGCGCATAATCGTTTTATGATAAGTATGGGCATACTAGTGGTGTGGTGGGTTGAGGTTATGCTTAATAGTGAATGGCTTGGTAGAGCTGACATTAACTTGAAGAAGGCTGTTGCTGGGAGTTTGGAGTCCTGGACTATTACGTATACTGTTGGAAAATATGGGATTGATGATAAAGGCAACATCCTCATTGTTCAGCGCGATATATCTGACATGCAGATTCCACAGTTCACTTCTCCAAGTGAATCTGGATATGTAACTGTTAAAACTACTGGTAATGCAAGATTGAAGGCTAAGTTCTATAGTAGATTCTTTATTCGTCCTTGGCGTGGTGGAATATTTATTCGAGTTTACGATGGCGCTTTACGTGAGGGAGATAAGGTCATAGTAACTTTTGGGGATAGAAGTGAGGGTAGTCCTGGATTTAGAGTTCAAACCTTCCGTGAGAAGAGGCATGTCTTTAGAGTTTTAGTTGACCCCTTTGGTACTGGTAAGTTTATGGATCTTGAATCTTCACCTTCAATGGAGATTGTTGGTGGGCCGGCTGAGAAGCTTGAAGTTGTAGCTCCTTCAATTGTTAGGGTTGGAGAAAGCTTCCATATACTTGTGAGGGCTTTGGATAAGTGGGGTAATCCATCGGAGTCCTATGTTGACACAGTTTATCTTTCTTGTAGTGATGGTGATGCATCTATACCGGAAGAGTGTAGCTTTAATGGTGATGGTTGGGCGGCTAAGCGTCTTAATGGCATTATATTGAGGAGTCCTGGTATTCATTATATTTATGCTAAGTCTTCATCTGGATTAACTGCTAAGAGTAATCCAATTTTATGCCTAAAGAATGCTTCTGAATTTAAGTTGTTTTGGGGTGATTTGCATGGTCAAACTGAGATAACTATTGGAACTGGAACTGTTGAGGAATATTTTACTTATGCTAGGGATGTGGCTGGAATAGATTTTACTTCATGGCAGGGTAATGACTTTCAAATTGAGAGGCGGGATTGGTGGAAGGATGTCTGTGTTCAAGTGAAGAGGTTTCATGAACCTGGCAAATTTATAACTTTTCTAGGTTATGAGTGGAGTGGCATTACTTCTGCTGGTGGTGATCATAATATATACTTTTTACATGATGATCAGCAGCTTTATAGGAGTAGTCATTGGCTGGTTGAGGATAAATCTGACTTGGATACTGATAGGTATCCTATTAGTGAGCTTTGGAAGACTTTTAGGGGTAGAAGGGATGTAATGGCTATCCCTCATGTTGGAGGTCGACCTGCAAACTTTGACTTCTATGATCCAGATTTTATCCATGTCATAGAAATTTACTCTCAACACGGCTTATTCGAGTGGTTTGCTAGAGAAGCTCTTGATAGGGGGTTAGAGGTTGGATTTATAGCTGGTAGTGATGATCATACTGGTAGGCCTGGATTAACCTATCCAACTGAGGAGCTTAGTATTGGGGAACCCTTTGGCGTTAAGGGTGGGTTAACAGGTGTTTTTGCTAGAGATTTAACTAGGGAGTCTATTTGGGAGGCTTTGTGGAATAGGAGGTGTTATGCGACAACTGGTGATAGAATTATTCTCTTCTTCACTTCTGACGGTCACTTTATGGGTGAAAAGTATAGTACTGATAAGCCTCCAAAACTTAACTTGAAGGTTATTGGAACTAGTGGTATTCAGGAAATTGAGTTTAGGAGGGGTTCATCTACAATTTACACCCACATAGTTTCATCTAAGAGTTCTAGGCGATTTTTGAAGATTGAGTGGAGTGGTCTTAAAACAAAGTTTAGAGCTAAGAGAACTGTTTGGGATGGAAAGTTAACTTTAAGTGATGGTGGGATTCTGAATGCCATACCATTTGCCTTCGATCGATTTGATGAAGGTTTAACCTCAATCTCTGATAGAAGTGTTTCATGGAAGTCTACTAGTTATGGTGATCCTGATGGAGTGATTTTGGAGTTAGATGCACCTAAAGATGCATCTATCACATTTAACTCTACTCAAGGAACATTCACCTTCAAGTTGGAGGAGGTTGAAGATAATATTAAGGTGGTGAAGCTTGGCCCTGTGGATAAGATGGTTAGAATAGTTCCATTGTATGATTCAAGGGATGTGGTTAAAGTTGACTTAACTTACACTGACCATGATGTGAAGCCTGGTGTGAATCCATACTGGGTTAAGGTTGTTCAGTGGAATGGTGAAATTGCTTGGAGTAGCCCCATATTCATAAAATATGTTAAGGCTACGTAAATTGAAGTCTATATTTCTACTCTTCACTTGGAAATGGATTTCCAAACTTCTCTAGACTAGCTATTTCACTCAGCTTCTTCTTCCTCCTAATGAAGTGTAAAACCTTTCCTGTTAAATCAAACTTCTCTCTTGGATATCCAACTGCCAGTAGAGCTATTACTTTAAATCTATCTGGAATGTTTAGAAGCTTCTTAACTTGTTCTTCATTAAAACTTCCAACCCAGCATGTGCCGAGTCCCTCTGCAGTGGCGGTTAAAACCATGTTCTGCATTGCTATGGCTGTGTCAACTATGTACCATTTAGGTGACGCTTTTCTATCTCCACAGCCAACTATTACGACTGGGGCTTCAGCTAGAAAGCCAGCATATCTACCTCCCTTAGCAAGTTTCCTTCTAACTTCTGGGTCAGTTACAACTATGAAGTGCCATGGCTGAATGTTTGCTGCGGATGGTGCTAGGCGTGCTGCCTCCAATATTCTCCTAATCTTATCCTCTGAGATAGGTGTTGATTCATAGGCTCGAATTGACTTTCTTTTCTGAATTGCCTCGAAAACCTCCATCTCCAACCCTCTCAACAATTTATCTTCAATGTTACTATAGAGTTATCAAAGACTTTTAATATTCTCCCATGACATATGAATGTATATTGGAGGTGTCCTTGTGTCAACCTTCACCTTCTTTATATTCTTTAAATATAAGGAGGATTTAACACCAGAAGACTTTGAGAGAGCTAGAAAGCACTGGAAATCCTTCGTAAAGAGATGGCCGTTAAATGTTGTTTTGGCAGGAGTTTACACACATGCATGGGGAACCCCATATAATGGGATTCTAGTGATTGAATGTGACAATCTTGAAGACTATCACAGGTTCTGGCATTACTTCAGAGATGAAACAAGATGGTACATAGGTGAAGTAAATACAGTGATTGCACATAAAGTGGAATTAGAATCTCAGTAACTTCAGAGAGTTAAGATTAACTTTCTTTTATTTTATTGATTTTAAGCATAATTCACATTTAGATTTTAATCCTCTCTTAGATACAATACACTTCATTAATGTCCACATTATTTCCCTAAGCTCATATCCTTCATCAGTTAAGATGTATTCTGCTCTTGGGGGAATTTCAGGGTAAACCTTCCTCTTAACTATTCCAACTGCCTTAAGCTCTCTCAATCTACTTGTTAGAGCTTTAGGAGTAATTCCAGGCAACTTCCTCATAATCTCAATAAATCTTAATTTACCATGATTACCAATAATCGTGATAATCTGTAATGCCTGCTTCTTACTAACAGTATCAATAATTCTCTCAATAAAGCTTAAACACTCCCTATTACTCTGCATTTTGAGATATTTGCTTTTGATAGTATTGAGTTTCAGGCTTAAAGATTAAGTTTGTTTGGCTGTTTTGCTGTTGTTTCTTTTTTCTAAATCTAGTATAATTATAGAGTTAGTTTTTGCATTTAATCAGTTTACCTTCCATTATTTATGCATTTATTGAAGGGTGATGCAGGATTATAGTTGAAGTTCAGATATGCGTATTGTTTTACTTCTCTTATTCTTTCAAAATGTTTTTCATTATCTAATATTATAATTGATACTTCTTCTTCACTGCTTAAGCGTATTGATAGAGCTGATGCTGACAGGTCTCCCCATGGTGTTCCTCTATATTTTGATTTTAGTTTTCCAAGTTCAATTACTGTTCTCTCATCATTGATAACCTTTAGAGTTGCATAGGCAGCTCTAATGACATCTTCTGGCTTAACATCTCTTATGAGAAGTTCTGTGCTTTCCTTTCTTATCCTATTAATTACCATATATGCTTCGGATAGATTGTTTGGATGAATATAGATTTCAATTTCTCCTTTCTCATGCTTTAATACAGCTAGTCTAGCAGTGTTTGATCCCTTCTCCTGGGTGGATAGGAGTAGGAATGGACCTGTATCGAATACGAAGCGCTTCACTCCTTTTTTCTCCATCTTTCTAGCTCAGAAATTCTTTTCTCCTCAACTTCAATCTCCCTTTTTCTCTCTTCGAGTAGTAATTTTGGTTGCTTCTATTTCTCCTAGAAATCCAAATAATCCACTTAGTCTTGGTGCTCTTTCGATTATAAGCCTAGTATCATCTAAGGGTTTGATGACAACTTCCACTCCTTTTTAAATCCATACTTCTCTCTGATCTCCTTAGGAATTACTATTTGACCCTTAACGGATATCTTAGTTTTAAATTCCATATTGACGCCAAAATTACATTACATCTTAATAGATTTTAATCTTACGTAAAACATTATATGTAATACGGCTTACATTAAAATATTCTTCAAAAGGGGATTAATTATTGTTTGAGTGGAGTTTATCATAACACCTAGAATATAAATTGTAAAAATTAGGGATCACAAAGCCTATTCAGTAGGATTAATGTATAGTAGTGGCCATTATAACTTGTTTGATTAGTATTCTCTGAAGGATTTCCTACATCTATGCTGTACCATCTTTCATAGGGTGGGTATATGGATACTTCTGCATAGCCGTTATAGCACTTATAGCAATAGAAGTGCCCATAGGTCCAGTAGCTTAATCCAAGATATATCGGCTGTGAAGCTGGTTTCCAGTTGCATGTAATATTCGCATGTTGCCCTGTGAGTAGGTAATGATAGCCATGTTCGTTTATATGTCCTGAACTTACAGTTCCGGATATTGGAAATGTACCTGTTTCTTATTGAGGTCTAACTTTAAATATAGTGTATTTCTGGTCATTAATCGTTATTTCGCCGAGTTTTCTAACAAGAATTAATTTTTGTGCTGGGGGAGTTTTAGTTATTATGCATTTAACTAGTTTTGGGTTTAGCTAGATAGTAGATGTCTCTAATATTTACCTTCAATAAGCCATACACTTTTACTACTTCCACTATGAAATAGCCGCCTCTTTTCCCCATTATTCTAAACTCGAAACCTATGTAACCTTCAGGTCAGATATTGCTTCTTTTTATCCCCTAAAGCCCCAAGATTTTTTGTGGTCTAAGTAATTGTTGCAAGTGGCCGTGTTATTGTATGAAAGAGTCTTTAAATTGTGTGAAATGCATTTCACGATAACTTGAAATGCTTTTTCATTCACTAATGGCTTGGTGGTGATGGTTTTGAAGAGAGATTTAGCAGTAATTTTCTTAACTTTCTTGATTGCATTTGGGCTGGCATATTTATCATATAGTGCTGGTTTTCATTTTCCTTCTCAGCGTAGAGTGATAAACTTTAAGATAATTAATGAAACTGGGACTGGTAAGCTTTTTAAAATTAGGCTTGAATCTGAAAATACTACTCATGTAGTTATTGTTGTCGGTGAAGCTTTAGGTGTGGAGAGGATGCGTAATTTTGTTGAATTGAATCCTGAGGATTATCGTTATACTATTCTGCATTTGAATGATTCTGTCTATGTTTTCGGTTGGGTTGAGATTGAGGATTTGCCTCCGAGGTCTTGGTATTATGTTAAGGTTAATTTTCCAGTGAAGTTTAGTGTTGAACCATATGTGATTTTGACTGGGGCTTTGAGGTATGGTGAGACATGTCATTTAGAGAGTCCAGATGATTATGAGGTTAATCCTGTTCATAATGATTATTTCTGGTGTATTATGTATACAACTGATGATGGGAGGATTGCATTTACATTTATGGCTGTTGCTCCATCAAGCTAAATTAATCTAGTAATTTATTAGATAGTTTAGATGGAGAATTTAAAATGAAGATGGATGCTAAGTCATTGTTTATTAGTGTTATTTTATTTGCATCCGTCTTCACTTTGATTATTAAGTTGCTTACTCCTACTCCTATTCAGATTATTGTTAGTGGTGAGGGGAAGCCTATTGTTGTTAGGGAGCTTGTAAGCTATACTCTTACTGATGTGATCATAATTGTTTTCTCTACAATCCTTGTTTGTATATGCTCCTTCTACATGTTTTTCATGGGTTTCCTTGGGGGGAGGAGCGGCTCTGGTGGGTTGGAGTCGTTTGAGAGTGATGTTAATTTTGCATTACGCTTGTTGGATGGTGATCAGAAGATGGTTTTCAGCTTGATTGTTGAGTCTGGTGGTGAGATTTTGCAGAGTGAGTTGGTTAGGAGGACTGGTTTTTCTAGGGCTAAGATTACTCGTATTCTGAATGAATTGGAGTTTAAGGGTCTTATTATTAGGCGTAGATATGGGATGACTAATAAGATTGTGGTTAAGAGGGATTTAAGGTTGACTAATTAGTTTTAATGACAGTTATATTATTAAGGGTTTTATTGGATATCTATCATGGTGCTCTAGATGGATGAGGTTGCTGATTTGAAGGAGAAGTTTATTAGGCTTCATAGAATGTATTTGGAGCCTAATAACTGGATTATAGCTGCCTTTTACGCTGACTCTGATGTTAATAAGTTGACTAAGATGCTTTATGATAGGTGGGTTAAGGCTGATATGCGCGGCATCCCCCTAGACTATGCCTCTGAGAGGGAGCTCTTATTCTTGATTAAGAAGATTAACAGTTATGCTGGTCTTAGTCCAACTCTTATTATGAGGCAGTGGGTGGCTGGTGGGGGTTTCCCTAAGCCTAGTAAGGGGCTGAGTTTTCTACGTATGCTTAAGAGATTGTTTTTTGGCGGTAAATAATCTAATATCTACTTATGCATTATTGATTGTTAGAAATTTGATATTTGGAGTGTTAGCGTTTTCTCAGTTTTGGATTTAATATTTCATCCATTGCGTATCCAATGAATATGAAGGCTAATACTAGTAGTAGTATGCATATTCCTGGTGGAACCACATACCACCATAATCCACCTGCTATTGCTCCATGACCGCTTGCGTAGTGAAGTATCATTCCCCAGCTTGTGTGGTGTGGATCTCCTAGTCCTAGGAAGCTTAATCCTGCTTCTGATAGTATTGCTCCTGACATTCCTAGAATCTTAATGATGATTTTTTGGAATGATAATTATCAATGGCTTATCCTAATTATTCTTTCAAGTATTTCTCTAGGCTTAATAGTGAATGATACTCGTAGTCAAATTAAAATTCTAGTGGTTTCTTGGATTGTAAGTCTGTTTTTAACCACCTATATTATCCGTTATCCCTTAATGTTTTTTGGTGAGAGTGTTGTAAAGTTGAATGAGCTTTTCTTTGCAACTGTCAGTAAGCTTTTCTTTATAATTTTAATTGGCATAATTTTGTCTTCAATTACATCTATTTTTACATCGTTAATTGTTGAGAGGGGTGGGGAGGAGTTTAAGCTTCAACATTTAAGTTAATTTATAGTCACCCCTTTGGTGTTAGCTCCATGCTTGATTTAAATCTAATTAATGTTTCTCCGAAGAATGTTTTTGTGAATAGTGTTCCAGTGATTTTCCATTTCCACTTGTTTATTTGGATTGCCTCTTTAATTGTGAACATTCTCTCCTTTGGTATGGTTACTTCCCTCTCTATTTTCACTTCTTTTCCTGGTGTTAATGTTATCATTTCAGTTATCTTGTCTTCTAGTAGGTATTTGTTGTTTAGGTATAAGGTGTACGTTATTTCGTGGGCTTTGAATCGTGTTCCCTTAGGGGTTATTGTTAACTCTATTTTTACTATTAGCTCTCCATTTTGGAATTCTGCTTGCTTGATTGTGCTTTCAATTCTTGTTCCCATGATTTGTATGTAGGTGTTTAGGTAGCTGTTGGCCATGTATATGGTTAGTATTGCTGCTATTATGGCTGATATGACTAGTATTTTTCTGGCTAATTGCATTTCTAGCACCAAATGACTTTAGGTTTTGAAGCGTCATATATTTTTGCATAGTATCCCTATTTATTATTGGGGTTGATTTAATGGATTATAAGTTTGTTTATGACAGTCTTATCCCCTCAATTTCTTGGAGTATTATTGTTAATTGTGCTTATCTTGCTCATGTTGTTTTAAATATTCCTGCTGAGTTTCCAGTAATTTTCTTACCTATTCTAGTTGGATTTTATTTTAGTTTGTTTTCAGATGACTTAAAGAGGGGTTTTATGTCGTTGCTTCTCTTTGTTTTACTTTTATTTGTTTTAATGTATGTTACTTTGAGTTTACCTGTTTATTTCGGAGTTTTTTATGAGGCTAGCTATGTGGATTTATTTAACTTTGTATTGTTTTTATCTATTATTAGGAGTTTAATAATAGTTGTATTCTTTGCATTCATTTCATATATTACGACAATTTTTATTAAAGGTATGTAAAATTGATTTTTAAGCTTGATAACAACTATGTAATAAGCTTTTTCGAAAAGCCTTTAAGTTTTCGGCTGATTATTATTAGTTAGCGATTAATTCTGAAGTTAAAATTGGAAGGGCAGAGACTATGAAAGTGAAAGCGAGAAGTCTGTTATTTCTCTTATTGCTTCTCCCCATATTAGCAGCACCCTGGGGAACTGCATACTCTACATCTGTTAAGACCGTTGAAGCAGAGCCTAAGCCTTATGGTGGAACTCTAATTGCTCCATTGCCATCTGATCCATCAGAGTTCAGCGTATTCTTGAGGGGTTCAACTTGGAGCTTTGTCTTCCTAGACCCAATTTATGATGGTCTAGTGGAGATTGGTCCGAATAATGAGCCTGTTCCATGGCTTGCTGAGAGCTGGGAATTTACTGAGGACGGTATGGAGTGGACTATACACTTGGTTAAGAATGCTACTTGGCATGACGGCACACCCTTCACTGCTTGGGATGTAAAGTTCACTTATGATCACTGTATTCAAGCTAAGTATCCAAGATGGTCCGACCTTTGGGCTGCTGTTAATAGGACTGAGGTCATTGATGATTACACTATTAAGATGTACTTGAACATTCCATATCCAGACTTCGTATTGGAAATTTTATCTTACCCAATTGTACCCAAGCATATTTGGGAGCCAATTGTTTCTCAACCTGACTTTGATCCATACACATTCCAGCCTTCAATAGATGTATTGAAGGTTGGTAATGGTCCATTCATACTTGAAGAGTATAAGACTAATGTTTACGCTAAGTATAAGGCTAACCTCAACTTCTTCAAGGGTAGACCATACGTTGACGAGCTGTTAATGCCAATTATAACAAGCCCAGATGCAATGCTATTAGCATTAAAGAATGGTGAAGTCGATGTCTTTACATGGACTCTTCCAGTGGAGGCAGTTCCAAGCTTAATTGTAGATGAGAATATTGGTATCCACATCTACAAGGCCAGTACAATGTATCATTGGGGCTACAACCTACATAAATTCCCATTCAATGTTAAGGAGTTTAGAAAGGTTTTAGCTCACTGTGTGGATAAGAGGGAGATTGTTGAGGTACTACTACATGGTTATGGTAGGCCGGGTAGATTCGGTGTCTATCCGCCAACAGAAATGTTCCCACAGTGGCTGAATCCAGATCCAAAGTGTGGTGTTGATGGATATGAGTTCAACTTAACTCTTGCTGCTCAAATGCTAGATGAAATGGGATGGATTGACAGGGATGGCGATGGTATTAGAGAGGATCCTGAGGGACGTAAACTTGAATTTGAAATTGGTCCACCAACCTATGATCCAGTGAGAGTTAGAGCTGCTGAAATGATTTCAGACTGGCTCTCACAGATCGGAATCAAGGCCACAGTAGTATACTTAGAGTGGAAGACTCTATGGAAGAAGATTACTGCTCCATTAGATTCGCCATTCAAGATTGATTCATGGCTATTAGGTTCAGGTTTAGGTATAGGAAGCCCAGATATACTTAGATTTAGGCTGCATTCGAGTGCTATACCAAACCCCAACTACTATGGCTTTATCAATGCAACCTTCGATGAACTTGCAGAGGCACAGGCACGTGAA
>JANZKD010000029.1 GCA_025061245.1 Candidatus Culexmicrobium profundum | reverse complement strand
TGAGCTTGATGGAGATATCGGTATCATTGGGAATGGTGCTGGACTGGTCATGGCTACACTTGACTTAGTTAAAATGCATGGTGGATTGCCAGCCAACTTCCTTGATGTCGGTGGTGGAGCAAATGAGGCGGCTATAGCAAAGGCACTACAAATCTTGTTAGAGCATCCTCGCGTTAAGGTTATTTTAGTGAATATACTTGGTGGGATAACTCGATGTGATGTGGTGGCTAAGGGAATTGTTTCAGCACTCAAATCTGTCTCAATACAGAAGCCAATAGTTATACGTCTAGTTGGAACAAATGAGGATGAGGGGAGAAGAATTCTGAAGCAGGAAGGCATACCTGCATTAACTTCAATTGAGGAAGCAACTTCCCTTGCAGTTAAAATTTCAAAGGAGGCGTAAGTTATGGGAATCATAGTTGATAGGAATACTAGGGTAATTGTTCAAGGTATAACTGGTAGACAGGGGAGATTTCATACAAAGTTAATGATGGATTATGGTACTAATATTGTAGCCGGAGTCACACCGGGTAAGGGTGGTCAAGAAGTTCATGGAATACCTGTTTATGACACTATTTTAGAGGCTTTAAGTCATCATGACGCTGATACTTCAATTGTATTTGTTCCAGCACCCTTTGCCTTTGAAGCTGTAGTAGAAGCTATACTTTCTGGAATTAAAAATATAGTTGTCATAACTGAGCATGTACCAGTGCATGATTCTGTTAAAATGATTGCCTTAGCGAGGAAGTATGGAGCGAGGATAATTGGTCCTAACACACCTGGAATAATAACACCAGGCGAGTGTAAAGTTGGAATTATGCCGGGTCATGTATTTAAATCAGGGAAGGTTGGCATTGTATCGAGGAGTGGAACTTTAACATATGAAATAGCCATGAGCCTTACACGTGAAAATATTGGTCAATCAACATGTATTGGAATTGGTGGAGATCCTATCATAGGGCTTGACTTCATAGAGATTCTAGAATTATTCAGAAATGATCCTCAAACAGAAGCGGTAGTGATAATTGGCGAAATAGGTGGCGATGCAGAGGAGAGAACTGCAAAGTATATGCTTGAGACAAAGTATCCTAAACCTGTTGTAGCTTTCATTGCAGGTAGAACGGCTCCTCCAGGAAAGCGGATGGGTCATGCTGGAGCGATAATAACTGGAACTGCTGGTACTGCAGAGAGTAAGATTAAAGCTTTCAATAAGGCAAATGTACCTGTTGCTAAGAAACCTTCTGAAATAGCTGAGCTACTTAAGTTTCTACTTTAAATTCTCTTTAAATGCCTTATAGTTTCATTGACTATTTTTTGAATTTCCTCTTCACCAATAAATTTAACTATGTCTTTAATTTCTTCGGATGTGATTCCCTCTTCAATGATTGTTCGAGTTTTTTCAATTAAGTTTCTTCCAATATTAATTGCTCTGTTTAACTCTTTTACATATCTTTCAAGTGTAAGTAAATTTCTATATTCTTCGTTTATTTGTTTGATTATGTTTCCTAGAGAGTTTATGTTAATTTCCTGTTTAATTAATTCATCAATTTTTTCTGAGCTTACTTCTATTTTCTTGATTGTCTTGAGAACTTTTTTCTCTCTGTTTTTAATTTTTTCCTTAATGTTTGTTAGCTTGCGATTTAATACTTCAAGTATCTTTGTTATGTAGACTATTTCTCGCGCTAACTTCTCTTCATTACGGTCTAGAGCCCGCTTAGCTTTTATTTGATTTTCTATTATTTTTTCATCTATGATTTTTATGACGTCTTCAATCCATCTTATCATTTTTTGTGAGGCATTACAGTCGCTTTTGGCTTCATCAATCATTTTTAAACCTAAATTTACAGTTGTTTTTCCATGTCTGATTACTTCTTCCTTTATTCCTTCTCTTATTCTTTCAATCTTCATATTTTTCCCTCTATATTATGACAATATATTATTACAATCAAAAACTTTATAATTCTGCTCTATTGTATTTTGCAGGGGATGGACAATGCCTATACACGACCCAGAAAAACTTCATATTGCTCAGCAACGTAGACTTTTCATAAAGATTTGTAGGAGATGTGGTGCTAGAAATCCTCGTTCAGCAGAGAAATGTAGGCGCTGTAAAAGTAAGAATTTACGTTGGAAGCGTAGGGAACGTACACGATAGCTTTCTAAATTGCTCGACTGTTTTCTGATGTCCTTGAAGTTCATGGTAAAGAAATGTATAGTGATAGTTTTAAGTTGAAATTACCATTATTTTATTGGGCGGGTGGTCTAGTGGTTAGGATTCCGCCCTCACACGGCGGAGATCGTGGGTTCGAATCCCACCCCGCCCATTAAATTTCTATTTTATCGCCATTTTTGGGTACTATGACTTCTAATTTGAATTCTTCAACTATTTCTTCACCTAGCTTTTCAATGTCACCTTCTTCTCCATGTACGAGTATAACCTTTGTATCTTTCTTCATCTTACCTATAATTTCTAGTAGTTCTTTCCGTCCGCAATGTGATGAAAAATCGAACCATTCTACTCTTGACTTAACTTTTTCCACTTTCTTCCCAAAGTTGAAGACTCCGCTTTCTAGTAGAATATGTCCCGGTGTACCTGGAATTTGATAGGATACTAGAAATACTGCGTTTCTTTCATTTCTCGCAAGTTTTTTCATATAAAATACTGCGTTTCCTCCTTTTAACATTCCAGCTGGTGAAACTATTATTCCAGGCTTCTTACATGCTTTTCTTCTATCCGACCATCCTGAAACCCATTTTGCTTTTTCTAGTGCTCTGACTAGTAGCTTGTAGTTTCTAAAGAATCTTGGATGTCGAAGCATTATTCTACTCGCCTTTCTTGCCATGCCGTCAAGTGTAACTGGATATTTCAATTTATATGCTCTAATAATGCATAATACTTCTTGTGATCTCCCCACTGAAAAGGCTGGAATTAATACTATTCCTCCATTATCAACGACTTCTGTTATTCCTTTAATGAATTTTTTCTCTGTTTCCTTTCTATCTGGATGGTTGACGGTAGCATATGTAGATTCAATTATTATTGCATCTAGCTTTGGAAGTTTTTTGGGCGCTCCTTTTAGTAGCCTTGTGTTTATTGTATTTATATCACCAGTGTAAAGTATTCTTTTATTGTTGACCTCCAGTATTGTCATGATACTTCCTGGAATATGTCCTGCATTTAGGAATTTCACTGTTAATGGTCCAATTTTCATGCTGTCGTTATAATTTATGGGAGTTACTGATTGCATCATACTTTTTAGCTCTAAATGTTCATAGGGTAGGAAGTATCCCGATATATGTATGAAGTCTTGTATTAACAGTTCAGTGATTTCAGCTGTGAGCTTTGTTGTAATTAGCTTTGGATTTTCTGTAACGTAGAGTAGTGGTAGTCCTCCTGAGTGGTCTAGGTGAGCGTGGCTTAGGAATATTGCGTCTATTTCTTTTGGTGCTACATGGAGTGGGAATTCTGGTTCTCCATCACTAAACATTACTCCATAATCGAAAAGTACTTTCTTCTCATTTGCCTTTAGTAGAATGGCTGATCTACCTACTTCTCTTCCTCCACCTAAAATGTCTATTTCTATTTTTGTCATTATACGTCCTCTTTCACCCTTCTTTGACTATAGTTTAATTTTTTATTGGGGTTTATCAAAGTTGTGTAGTGTGGTTGAAATGTCGATTAGGATAGTGTTGTTGCGTGAAGATTTAGATTTCACTGGAAATGTGTTTATCACCGGTTTTCATGGTATTGGATTGACTGGATTTATAGCTATTAAGCATTTAATTTCAGAGCTAAAGGCTGAGAAAATAGGGTTTATTGAAACCTTAAATTTACCGCCAATTGTTTCAGCTGGTGATAGTGGTGTTATTACCCCCTTTGAGCTCTATAGGTATTCGCAATATGTTTTTCTTTTAACTCAAGTGTTGCCTAGTTTGAAGGATCAGAGTAAATTTTCCTTGAAAGTTGCTGATTGGGTTTTAAGTAATGGTTTTTCAGAGGCTATTTTGATTGGGGGTTTAAATAAACAGTTTCAGAGAGATGAGAATGACTTGTATCGTTTCATAATGACTTCCGCTTTTAAAAATAGTCATAAGAACATTAATTTACCAATGCTTGAGAGGGGACTATATGCCTATGGTTTATTGGCTTTAATGCTGTCTCGATTTGAAATTAGAGGTTTTCCTGCATTAGCTATATTGCCATATGCTGATGCTTCACGTCCTGATCCTTTAGCTGCAGCTAAGGCCATAGATTTCTTGAATAATCTATACAAGTTAAATGTTGATGTAACCAAATTGATGATGGATGCTCAGAGAATTGAGAAGGAGGTTCAATTGCTCTTAAAAGAGTGGAGTGAACAAATTAAGAGTGAGCGTAAACGTCTTTCATACATGTAACTTGGCTATTAAATTTCCACTTTCTTTAATATGTCGTGAAGTTTTTTAAGAGTTTTCTCTTCTATGATGTGAAGTGAAATTTTTCTTTCTCGGCATAAATGCTTTAATTTTTCTATGATTACTTGGGCTATGTTCTCTGCACTTATGAAGATGACATTTGAGTATTTGTTTTGGGAGATTAGTTCTTTTATTGAATTGAATATTACTTCTCTTTCATCTTCATTTCTACTTTCAACTGCTTCATATTGTGAGAGAGGATAGACTTCATCTAATTCTAATGGTATGACGCCGAAGGGAATACAATAGATGCATTCATGTATTTTATTTATTTTTTCTTCATGGCAGCTTTTCTTAATGATCTTCATGATTTCTCGTACATATCTACTTTTACTGAATGGTTTCTCTTTTGGATCTGGTATTAATATTAGGATTCTTTTTTCTGGAAATCTAATGTTTTCTCTCATTTTCATTAGGTGTCTTGTTACTTCTGGGCGTATTAATCCTTCACTTCCAGTGTAGAATATTCCCTTAATTTCTCCTTTTACTATTGGGTCGAATTTTTCTAGGTAATTCTTGTATTTACTTAGCTTTTTGATGGCTTTGTATAGCTGTGGGTGTGCTTTTGCTTTTATTTCAATTAATTCCCAAAGCGAACCTTCATGTATTGCCTGTTTTATTTCATCAATTTCTCTCAATATTACTGAGAGGTTATGTTCGGCTATGAGTTTTATTCTTTCTCTTCTTTCCATTTCTCTTAAATCTTCTACTTCGAACCTTGAGCATACATTACAGTTGCAGGGGAGATATTTTAATCTGGAAAATTTTATTGTTCTGAGTGGTGTTATGTAGCGTTCATCTCTTGCATATAATGCATATGAGGCTGAGTCAAAGGTGTCACAACCCATTGCTACTAGTAGTGGCATTACTATTGGATGACCTGCACCGAAAAGATGAATCGGCTTTTCTATTGGGAGTTCCTCTTTGGCTGTCATGACTAAGTCAATTAATTCATCGAACTGATATTTTTCCATAAATTGGGTTGGGCCTCCAATTCCATAGATGTCGAAATCCATTTTACTCAATTTTTTCGCACAGAGTTCAACTAAGTCTTCGTATGGTCCACCTTGCACCGGTCCAACCCATAGAATATCTTCTCTAGATTTAGCTTTTAGGCTGACTTCAGCGTTTTCTAAAGTTTTCTTTACAGTTTCTAGTGCTTCTTTGTAAGGAAGGTCTTTCGATGTTGGTATATCGAGTATAACTGCTATGTCACTGTTTAGTTTTTCTTGAATTCTAATTATCTCTTCAGCTTTTAGATCAATTGTTCCATAGACTAGTAACTGGTATGCACCTGAATCTGTCATTATAATTTTGTCAAAGTTTATTATTTCATGGACATCAAAGACATCTCTTCCCTTTGAAAGCAATTTTTTCTTTATTATGTATGCGTTTGTTATGACTGCTTTTAAGCTAAATTTTTCCTTTAATTCCTCGATTGGAATAATGTTATTCCAAGGGTTTATTACAGGAAGAAAAATTGGAGTTTCAAGTACACCCTTCTTCGTCGCTATCTTCCCTATCCTTCCTGCTAGATCCCTCTCTTTTATTTCAAATGCCATGTACTATTCACTGCTTTTCTTTTCTGATATAAATTGTTCATATACTCTTTTTACTCTTTCAGCAACTGGACCTGTTCCTTCAACAACTCCTTCCTCTGTTACTCTAATTTTATCCATGACGACTATGACACCTGCATCTTCATATAATTTAACCATGTTTGGAAACATTTTCTCCAATCTCTTAGCAAGTCCCTTTAAGTCGAATGGTTCTTCTTGTCTTATAATCTCCGATATAACGTCTCCTCTAATGAATACTCTTGCATAAACTGCACCCTCTTCACTCTTTGCATCAGATAAGCATAGACTTAATGTGGTGGGATCATATCCGATTAAACGGCCACTATATGCTTTTCCATGAATGGTTTTTACACTAACCATTTTATCCAATAATGCGGCAAGTTCTCTCAGAAATCTTGAACTCCCCGCACTAGTTATACTACTCACCATTATATTTTCCTCCAACTGATTTCGATTGGAACAGAATAATTTATTTGTTTTTTGTTTTATAGCCTCTTCTGGTCGAGAAATATGAAGTATGCTGTGGCATTAAGGGTTGAAAATATAGAGAGAACTGAAACCTCTGGGATACTGTTAATATCGCTTTCAGGTATAGAAAAACCATTCACCTTTAAACTGGAGTTGCCTGAGCAACTTGTTGTATCGAAAATAAGTGAAGATGATGCTGTTAATATGCTTTTATCTAGTGATCCCATTTCACCTGAAGATTTAAGTGAGTATGGTTCTCCTATAATAATTCTTAATGGGACAGTATTTAAACGAAGTAAAGAAGGTGAGGAAATAAAATATTGGATTTCAATTCATGGGCTACAACTTAGATTTACAGGTAGAGATGACTTCTTAGCTGATGTATCAACCATCTGGATTGGTTTAGCTAAGCAATGATATTTTCATCCTTCTCTCCCTATTACATCCCTAGTCAATTAAAAATATTTTATATTTATTAAATAAGATTATTTGTTCTTTTAATCATACTTTCTTATAAAGAAAAGTTTAATAGTTATTTAATATTTTTTCTTTTTGGGGGCTATTATGAAGAGTAGCAATGAGATGAAATGTAAAGAGTGCGGTGGTGTGTTGGTTGTATCTGATTATGGTGAGCTTGTGTGCTCAAATTGTGGGCTGATAGTAGATGTGGTTTATAAGTCTCCCTTATTTGAGATCGAACCTTTATCTGATTTTACTGCTTCTTCTAAAGTTTATGTTAATCCTGATGGGAAGCCTATTAGGAGTGATGGTTTGGGTTCAATTATTCTTAGATGTAAAGGGCAATTTAAGGATCATCGGGGAACAATTTTAGATTATAAGAGGTTTTCAAAGCTTAAGAGTGTTAATGATCTCTGCCTAAAATTTAACTTAAATAAGACGAAGATTAATGCTCTAAATGTCTTAAATAGAGTGTGTTCTCTTCTACATATACCTCGTTCTGTTTATGAGAGAGCATGTTACCTCTACTTAAAGGCCTTTAAGCAAAGTAGAGATGCTGGCTCAAGCTACTTGATAGCTGCAGCTTCATTAATTATTGCAGCGAGAGAGTTGAAATATCCATTGACTTTAAGTGAAGTTTCAGATTCATTTATGAAGATAGGGCATCGTGTCATACTTCGCTCCCTATCTAAGGCAATTTCTATGATATTGAAGGACTTGAATCTTGAGTATAGGGTTCCAAATCCACAAAACTATATCCCTAAAATCATAAGCAAGTTGAGAGCTAATTATCGTGTTAGGAGATTGCTGGATGATTATGAAGTTGATTATCAAGAGTATTTTCTATTGCTTGAAAGAGAATCATATAAAATACTAAACTTTATGGATGAGCGGTTTAAGGCTGGTAAGAATCCATATCTTCTAGCTGTATCAATAGTATATGTATCTGATAAGATTGTATCTAAAAAACTTGGATTGAAACCTCTTCTTTCACAAAAATTATTATCAATATATCTTGGCTCCACCGAGTATACTATACGTCATCATTCAAAAAGTATTTTGAGGATGATTAGAGGAGTGTTAGAGAGTTAATATATTTTATTGGCTTTCATATTTAGGGGATTAGCCTTTCTATGTACACTGTCTCCAATCTTAAAGTGTGATGGGAGAAATGTATCTATATTATTTCAGTGCCCTAGGCAGTGTAGAGCAATAAAACATTTAGGTATTGACACTTGCATTGCTTCACATGTTCTGGTTGTGGCTTCTTGTCTAAACTTTTCAAATGTGAGAAAGATTTCTAGTAGTTTTCTTAAAAGCTATAATATTGATTCAGAATATATTAGATCTCTTGCTAGACTGGTGAAATATCTCCGTATTAAGAATTTTAGGCTTTTTAATGAGTTATATGATGCTTTTCTGAGGGAGTGCGATGAATTCATATTTGATAATTTTTCTAAGTGCTTTCTACTAACTCCGCGTATAGGTTTTGTTTTCTTTAACTTAAATGAACTTTCAGATCTCTCCTCCACTTTAATTAATTATGGAAAAATTGATCGTCGTAAGTTGTTAAAGAAGTTTTTTAAGCGGATGAAGGATGAATTGAAGGAAATGAACCCTATTGGGGATGTCATTTCTAAAAATATGCATAGAAACTTTTTCCCAAGGGATGTAGAGTATGGTGTGAATATTTTCATCAAAGAGATTGATGATACAGATGATTTATGTGAGCCGCTCTATATGGTGAGACATAATTTTAACTATGTCTCATGTATTCCTCCACTTTGGGCTGTGAGTGTGCTTCTGAGATTTAGATCTTATAGAAAGTCTCCCCAGATAGGTCACGGTTATCTTTCATCTCTGTTTAACATTAGGTTTTCTTTGGCTAGGAAGATTGTTAGGAAAATTTTCCCTGAACTTCCACAGGGCAGTATTGATCAAATCGCCATGTCTGCGGCATTTGATTCAATTGGTTTTTATAAATTGTATTTCTTCTTTCTTGATGATGATGTGGAAGAGCTCTTTGTAGATGCGCCTAACACCTTCTTATATCTAGATCACTCGAGGCTTGGGCGATGTAGAACTAATGTGATTTTATCTAGATTCGATGTTGAACGAATAATTACGCAGTTGAAGACTGAAAGTGGATTAAATCTTGATATTACTTCACCTTCCCTTAAAACTGATTTGATCACAAAGTTGTTTCATTTACGTGTATCTGTCGATATTCCTCCATTAACTGTTGATGGTCCTTCACTGATATTTAGAAGGTTTAAGCGAAACCCTCTTACTATCGTAGATTTAGTTATGAATAAGACTATCACAAGTGAAGCTGCAGCCTATCTTATTTTCTGCTTATTTAATAGGAGAAACATTCTTGTAATTGGAGAGCCTGCTTCTGGAAAAACAACTCTGGTTAATGCATTGGATATGATTACACCGCCACATTGGCGAAAAATATCAATTGAATCTGTAGTTGAAAGTGTGAAGCAAGCTCCCTTAAATAAACATCAAGTACGATTTAGAGTTGATCCCATTGAAAGGTACTCGTCAAAGAGGAGGAAAATATATGAAGTAACAAAGTTACTTCATAGGTCTCCAAATTACATTTTCTTGGGTGAAATTTTAACGAGTGAGCATACTAAAGCGTTGTTTAATGCTTTAGCTTCAGGGTTGCGTGGCTTTCAAACTTGCCATGCAAGTTCTCCAGAATCATTACTAGTGAGATGGGTTATACATCATAATATACCTGTACCCTGCTTGACTGATTTAGATTTAATAATACTTATGAGGCATATTTTGGAGTATCGATTTAATCGACGGCATGTTCATAGGATTAGTGAACTAATTCTGGATAGAAGTATACTTACTCTGAGTGGGGTTAAGGTTATAGATGTTTTTAGGAGGGATTTTTTCTATGATGACCTAAAACCCATAATAGATTTATATGAATCTCCCGTGATTTTTAAGATACGTAGAGAGAGAAGATTGGATAGAGAAAGATTTTATGAGGAATTATCCTTTTATAGAAATGTTATAGATCTTCTCTGTAAAATGAATATTTCTTCTCCTAAAAAAGTAAGTTCAATTTTTGCTCGAGCTTATGTTTTTGCTAAAAATGGATTTTTTGATGTGAGGAGGTTTATGATTGAAGCTAATGTTAAAAGTATTTAGAGTCTTTAATTTATCTATACCGAGAAGTATAGCTGATAGACTTTCATCAGATGAGCTTAGAGCTGCTATTCAATATTTCTCTTCGAGATACAATTTAGACTTGACTTCTCAAGGTGTAATTGGAGCTTCAATTTTTTTATCGTTAGTTTTCACAGTGTTTTCATCGTTTATCGTCATTAAAATTTTTAGCTTAAGTTTGTTTTCATCTGTTTTTATTTTTCTCCTCCTTTTTCTCTCTCTATACTTCTATTTTTCAACATATTTGAATAGGAGATTTAAGTATGAGAGAAGTCTGTTTGCAAAATATTCCTACTTTGTTTTAGAGGAGATGTATTTAGCTCTTATTTCAACTGGTTCCCTTGTTGATGCTATAGCCTTTATTTGCGATGGAAATTATCCTAAGATTTCAGGGGATTTTAAAGAGATTCTTCTTCAATGTTCTAGTGGTTCTCCTCCTGAGTATTTAATCAAAAGGTATGCTTTTTCTCAGCCTTCAACTTCACTGAAGGAGGGTTTAATAGCAATGGTTTCATCTCCTCCTTCCACAAGTAAGAAGCTTATCCGTGTATTCTCAAGTTTTTCTTCTTCTGAAATAAGGAAATATTTTAGAGATTATTTGACAAAACTTGAAATTTACTGTTTAATTATAATTATGCTAGGATTACTATTGCCTATTTCAATGATTTTTCTGTCTTCATTGTTTCTTGTGAGTTCATCAGCCCTTTTATTAGTCTTAGTTCCAATTCAGTTTTTTATTCTCATGTTGCTGTCTTACTTCTTTATGAAGCAGCCTATAAAGCCCTTGGGGTGAAGCTAATTGGTTAAAATAAAGTTTTTTAAGAGTTCATTGCCATTAGCTCTTTTAATTTCATTTTCATTTGCCTTGTTTTCAGCTAGATTTCTTGGATTTTCCTTTATAGTATCTTTTACTGTTTTTCTCGTTCTATTGATTGTTTTTTCATTTCTCATTTCTTTCCCTCTTTCTCTTTTCAGTTATGATAGGAGGTCTATTTTGAATGCTGAGGTGGTCGAGGTTGAGAATTTTCTTTCAATTTTCTCTTCATATTTAAAGCTTGGTTTAAGTCCTGAGTTATCCTTAGTTAACTCTTGCAGACAGTATTCTGGTTTCCTAAAGACTCTAATTAATGGATTAGTGGAGTCATCGATTTATTCTGGGATAAGTGCATCACATTCATTATTAATGTTGGCTCGAAAAGTTAAAAGTAGAGAGAGTAGGCGTCTTCTTCAACTTTTCTCGCATGCGTTAAATAGGAATTCAGAAGCTTTTGGGAGTATTGCTTTCAAGTTGTTGAAGAATTTAAGGAGAAATAGGGTTTTAAAAAATGAGGTTGACTTATTGTTTTCTAGAATGAAAATTAGAGTTTCTCTGCTTTCACTAGTTTTTTCTGCAGTTTTAGCTATGGTTGCAAGGTTGTTTCCAATTATCTTGCTTTTCATGTCCTCCCTAAGAGGCGGCTCTCTCTTGGCCTTTAATGTGCAAGGTGTTCTTGATGACATGTCAATTTTTTTGGCATTAGGTATTCTCTCCTTTTTGAATACGTATTTTGTTTCGATGGTTGTATATCATAGTCATCCTTTGATGTTATCTTTTGCTTCATATATCGTTTATATTCTATTTTATCTATTAACTCCGAATTTGATGCGTGGAACTTAAATACATTATTTTCCTTTATATGACGGGTTAGGAGTGGATTTTCTAAGGAAGATAAAGTTTCATATCCTTAGTCTAATGAGGAATCGTAGGGCTTCCCCATTGCTTGAGGAGGGTATGCTGATAGGATTAGCTGTTATGACTTTAACAATAATATTTTCCATGGTAGCTGGCGTATTAAATGGCGTTCAAGAGGTCATTAAAAATGTTGGTTTTGGAACAGATGACTTTATGAATGCACTCAATGACCTATGGAATAATATTTTGGCTTTTCTAGGTATTCGTGGCTGAAAATTTAGTTAAATATCTCTCTAATACTCCTTCTTTTCTAATCTTTTCTATCCAATTAATTTTTCCAGGTTTAAATTTGTTTGAGTTTTCTAGTGCATCTATTATTTCTGAAATTACTTCCAGTACGCTTTTACCTGTAGTGTCAATCTCTCTAACTTTGTCTTTGCCATATGCTTCTATAGTCTTTATTAGACATGAATCAAGTAGTTCAGCTTGAACATTTTCTATTATCTTCTTTTTAGGCCACTTTCTTAGTTCCAGTCTTTTTTCTAATTCTCTTGGATCTAATCTTAGTATTATGGCGCATTTAACATATTTTTTGGGTACAATTTCTGCATAGTGTCCCTCTATGATTAGGGGTTTGTTTGTTTCTTCAATTATTTCGACAAGTCTCTTTATGAGCTGTTTTTCATCAGCAATTTTTGCTCTACTCCTCTCGTAATCTATTCTTTTATACAGTTTTTCTCTTTCAACTAGCTCTGAAATATCAATATGTATTCCTTCTAGCTGCTCAGCAAGTTTCTTGGCAATGGTTGTTTTTCCAGTTCCTGGAGTGCCATCTATGATTATTACTTTTCTCACTTTTTCTCCCATTTATTTATGAGATAGCCTTCTAATAATTTATTAGGGTTTAAGATGAGTAGGATTCGCAGTATCTTAAACAGGATAATTTGGCATCCTGAGGAGGATCCTTCAAAATATGAGATTATATTTATACATAGAGGAGCTCCAGGGAATCTTAAGTCTATTCCTGCATGGTGTATTACTAAGGTTAATCCTCAAAGTTTTGAGTATAGTCTGGGTGGTGAGTCAGCTCGGATACCGTTTCATCGTATAGTGGAGATAAGAAATGTGGAGTTAGGTGTAGTTGTTTGGAGGTCTAAGAGGCATGGTTCAGCAACCTTTTTCACAAATGGTTAATATTCCTACAGCTGAAGAGTTGATAGGGTTAGCTTTTTCTAGAAGTCAGAGGGCATCTCCTTCAATTCCTTTGAGAGCTTCTCTTCTCACTAGGACGAAGCGTATAAGTGAAGCTCGATTGAGGGCTCTTTGTGATATTTTGTGTGCTAAGCTTAATCGTTTTTATAATTCTACCCCTAAATTTGACTCTTTACACCCCTTCTATAAAGCTCTTTTAGAATTATTGGTTAAGATTGAAGATTATGAACGTGCGAGAAGAAGATTGCTTACTTCTCAAAGGATAATTCGTAAGTTAACTAGGGATTATGTTAGGAGGATAAGGTTGTCTAATGATGTTGATGAGGTTCGTAATATTAGGAGGGAAGCCTATGGTAGAATTGCTTCTGTTATTAAGCGTTTGAGAAAGCATCTTAAGCTTTTAGAATATGTTAGAAATGAGTTGCGTAATGTTCCATCAATTGATCCCAATGAATTGATTTTTGTAGTTGCAGGTTATCCTAATGTGGGTAAATCTACCTTTGTTGATAGGGTTTCATCAGCAAAACCTAAAATTGCTGAGTATCCCTTCACAACCACTGAGATAAATGTTGGTCATTTCACTTGGAATAACGTTAGAGTTCAAGTTATAGATACTCCTGGTCTTCTCGATAGACCCTTATCTGAGAGGAATAAGATTGAGCGTTTAGCAATTTCAGCTATTAGATATCTAGCGAATGTAATAATATTCATTATTGATCCCTCTGAAAGTAGTGGTTATACTTTGGATGAACAGTTTTCACTTTTTAATGATATTAGGAGTGAATTTAGTGAAACTCCTATTTTAGTAGTTTTAAATAAAATTGATATTTCACCTAAGGAGAATGTGGATAGGTGTGAGAGATTTTTTGGCGTTTCTCTTTTGAAGATTATTGCTAAAGATGGTATTGGAACTGATATGGTTATTGAAGAGGCTTTGAAAATGGCAGGGATAGATTAGTGAATATATTTATTAGTTATTCCAAGTCCTTTAACGCTTACCTTTGCATTGCGATTTTCTTTAATGTCAAATTTTACTCCTAAAATTCTCTCTACTACTTTCATGCTTGTTTTTGCATGTAGAGTTAGTTTGGAAACTGTTATTCGTGATGTTCCTTCTGCCACAGCCATGTATGGTGGTAGCATATCTCCTACATGACTGTCAATTGGTGCTCCACCTCTTATTTCTTCTAAAAGTTTATGCGCTGCTTCTCTTCCAACTTGCTCAGCTCTTTTTCCTCTTTCACCTAGTGCGTCGGATCCGAGGATTGCTCCTCTATCACTTATTGCCCATAAAACTATGCCGCTTCCTGGACCTAGATGTCTGTCTTTAGCTGGTTCATACCATTCACTTTTAATTTCAATGTTAGTGTAACCTGCACTTCTAAGGACTTCTATTGCAGCTTTTCTCTGTCTTTCAGCTACATGTCTCGGCAACTTGACGCAGTGAGAGATGCCCTCAATTTTAATTATTTCTCCTAATTCCATTATTTCTATTGGCTTTAGCTTCTTAACAGGATGAGTTATGACTCTTACTATTCCTCCTCCCTTGGGGTAGTGTCCTCTACGGATGATTTCAATTTCAACTTTATACCCCATTTTTTCAAGGTACTTTATGAAGACATTTTTCATGTAGTCTATGGGTGGACTCCATCGAACATCGGTTCCTCCAATTATTTTTAGCTCGGTTTTTTCTGGTGCGAAGGCCATTACTGGTAATATTGTTTGTAGTACAAGTGATATGCTGCCTGCTGTTCCAATGTTGAATTCAAATTTACCTGATTTACATTGCTTTGGAGAGAATGCTATAGATGTTGAGTTTACATATAGGCCTTGAACTTCTGCATCTGTT
>JANZKD010000028.1 GCA_025061245.1 Candidatus Culexmicrobium profundum | reverse complement strand
CACCTTGTATATTAATCGTATTTCTGGGAAGCATTTTTCAAGATATTTTTCTCCTTCTCTTCCAATTTGATACCATGTTTTAACAAGTTCTTCTATCTCTACAAGTCCTCTATTTTTTAGCATTTGGGAGGCCCAAACTACTGTGTCAACACTTATTCCAAGTTTTTCAGCAATTTTCTTTACATCTTGTTTTCTCTTTGATAAAACTGTTAATACAAGCTTTTCTCTTGGATGTAATTCTGATATTATCGCTTCTAGAAGTTTTTTGGAAATTGGCGCTCCATCACCATCCCCAACTTAGCTTAAATTAGATTTTATCTAGTTAAATCTTTTACGCTTCTTAATATATCCTTCAGCTTATTGTTTCGGAATCTTTAAGTGCTACCTTCCATTTTAAGGATGTGAGGGTTATAATGGGTAAAGAGTACTATAAACTCATTGGAGCCTGTGGACTATACTGTGCAA
Organism: Candidatus Culexmicrobium profundum; assembly: GCA_025061245.1. Lineage (GTDB taxonomy): Archaea > Thermoproteota > Methanomethylicia > Culexarchaeales > Culexmicrobiaceae > Culexmicrobium_A > Culexmicrobium_A profundum. The sequence goes on along the minus strand of JANZKD010000028.1, from coordinate 15,908 downwards.
CTTGCAGTATTTATCAAAGCTATAAGACGAGTGATAGAGAGAGGCAGGAGGAGATAATTAGAGGTATTTTTGGAGAGAATAGTGATGTAAAACCTGAAGATGTAACTTGTGATGGATGCAGGGGTGCAATGGATTTACATTGGAGTCCTAGTTGTGAAATAATGTTGTGTGCAAGGAATAGAAAGTTACTTGCATGTAGTCAATGTCCAGATTTCCCATGTGAGCTTTTAGAGAATTTTTGGAGTAGAGGTTATGATTCTGCTAGAAAGAATGCTTTGAGGCAAAGGGAGATGGGTTTGAGACGATGGTTAGAAGAGTTGGATAGAGGTATTGAATGATTTTAAGATGTATTTATTACTGCTTTTTCCTAATAGGATGCTAATTGTTTCACAGTGTATTTCTTAAAGATTAAATTGTTATCTTGTTTTCACTGCGATTTATAATAAAATTATATAAATGCTTTGGATGATATAATTGTATTAATTAGTACTCTATCGGAAGGTAGAGTATGATATATTTGGTCCTAAGGTTAAGTTGGAGGTAAAAACTGGTAGAGATCCCTATTTTCCCGGCGAAAATTTGCAGGCCCATTTGAACATTGAAACAAATAAGAAGTTTAATTTTAAAGAGCTAAGGCTTGAGTTGATATGTCAATCTACATTTAGATGGGATGTTGTGAGGAGATATTCACTTTACTCTTCTGGTTCTGAAGATGAGGATCCAGATGAAATGGTTCATGAATTCTTCACCTTTAAGCTTATGGAATTGAAGGAAGTACTTGCAGGTGAGGAGGAAGTTACAAAGGCTGGGATTAAAGTTTCTGGTGAGATAGGTATTCCTGAGGATGCTCCACCCACCTTTGCGGGAGGTTGGATTAAGACTATATGGACTCTTAAGGCTGTTATAGATAGGAGATTGAGGAAAGATATTGTAGCTAAAAAGCAGATAGTTGTTTTGTCTAAAGTATCTCCTGAGGAAGTTGGGGGCGGAATCAATATACCTATAGATAGGAAGGATTTCTCCGGATACATTAAGCTTCCTAGAACTGTCTTTATGATAGGAGAGACAATTGAAGGTGAAATTGAACTAGTTCCCACTAAAAATTTAGAAATAGATGAGTTGAAAATGGAAATGTTTAATAGGGGGACAATTATTCCAGAGAGAGTTTTATCTCAACCTATAGTAAGTAGTACGGACTTTAATGGTACAGATGTTTATTCTTCCCCTGTTAAAGTGTTGAAGAGTAATTTTAAACTTGTAGAGGGATTAAAGTTTGGGCTTCCATTTAGCTATAGGGCTCCTAGTGTTCGAAGACCAAGCTGTAAAACTGAATATTATCAGTCAAAATGGTTTCTAAGACTGGAGTTTAGTAAGAGGGATGCACCTAGTACGATTATAACGGTGCCAATTAGCATTGTAGATAAAATTGACTAGATAAAGCAAGAGATAAACCCTAATTCCCTATTTTTTGCAATCTCTATGGTGTGTGGAGTCTGCTAATAGTGTTCTAATGACTCTTACTTAATTCTTGATGTATTCTGATACTATTTTCCTTGAGAGCTGCTTTGATAGGGCGACTATAGTTAAAACAGGGGGTGCGCCGGGACTTGTTGGGAAAACACTGGCATCACTTATAAATAACCGGTTAATTTCTGTTTCTTGGTCAATGTTTACAACTCTCCCTATTCCAGCTGTTCCGCCAGGATGCCCTCCTCTCACTCTTGTTGTGTAGAGTGATTTTGGACTTACGCCTGCTTGTAATAATATCTTCCTTGAAATTTCATCTCCTAATCTTAGCTTTTTCTCATCATTTTCAGTTACGGGTTTATGGATTTTACCATTTGCATCCACTCTTCCTGCATTGTCATCGGTAATTTTAGTCATTAAGCCTAAGATTCTATCTCTTCTGAGGGCTCGTAATTTTTTGAAGAGAGGGAGATAGAGGAACATGTCTAATCGTGTATCTAATATTGGAGATAATATGAAACCATGGCTTTCATGGTAAGTATCTATTACTGTGGCCATTCCAATCTCATCTTCCATACCGCCTTTATCCAGCATACCATAGGTGTTGATTAATAGGTCTGCGAATAAGTGGTCTCCAGCATTGTTTAAGCCTGAATTTTGGAGGATTATTGGGGTACCTATGCCCCCAGCGGCTAAAATTACGTTTTCAGCTTGGATTTCAGAGAAGCCTGAGGATGTACGGACATGAACGCCTTTAACTTCACCATTGGAATGAAAAACCTTATCTACGGCTGCTCCTGTTATAAGTTTTGCACCATTTCTACGTGCTTGCCATAGGAAGTTTTGAGCTGTCCATTTTGCACCATAACGGCAGCCAAGGACGCAATTTCCACAGCTTCTACATTTTTTAAAATCGATAAATTTTGGCATAGGCTTTACCTTGTATCCAAGCTCTTTTGAAGCTGTCATTAATTTCTTGGTTCTTTCACCCATCAGGTTTTCAGGCATTGGTTTTACAGCTAATTCTTTTTCAGCTTCCTCAAACTCTTTTTCTAAGTCTATTCCTAGGGTTGCTAGTTCCTTATGGAGTGCTCTAACACCATTTCCCAATGTTACCATTGAACTTCCTCCAACCATAACGGTTCTGAGAATTTCAGTTCCTTCCTTGGATTTCTCACCTGGACAAAAATTCCAGAGTGAGCCTGAGTAAAAGTTGAGTGCGCTTCTCTCGGTTCCTAACTTGTGGTATTCTCCCTTTTCTAGAATTGTAACATTTAACCCTTGAGCCGATAACTCTTTGGCTATGGTTGCTCCACCAACACCAGAACCAACAACTATTATATTACTTTTCAAATACAAGAACTCCTAACATAGGGGGAATCTCGTCTGATATAAAGGTATCCTTAAAATAACAATGTTAATTGTATTACATTATTATCATGTATTGTTGGTAGACGTAATTTACGTAATTTTGTTGATGTTCAGCTTAATTTACATTTTATTTTGCTTCATAAATTTTGGTGCGGGGGGTGGGATTCGAACCCACGAAGGCCTTCGCCAGCGGATCTTGAGTCCGCCGCCTTTAACCTGGCTCGGCAACCCCCGCTTCATGTTTGTTTAATGTTTGCTTCTAAATAAAAGTTAATGTTTTGCTGTTAAATTATTATTTTGTGGTGGTTTTATGATTAGAGTTGGTTGTTGTGGTTGGGCTGTTAGGGGTGGTAAGGAGGCTTATTTTAGGGTTTTTAATTTAATTGAGCTTCAAAGTACATTTTATAAGTTGCCTAAAATTTCTACAGCTGAGAAGTGGAGGAGTATTGCTCCTAGTGATTTTGAGTTTACCTTGAAGGCTTGGCAGGTTATCACTCATTCTCCTAGTAGTCCTACTTGGAGGAGGGCTGGAATTAAGGTTGAGCCTGGGTTAGAGGATAGGTATGGTTTTCTTAAGCCTACTAAGGAGAATTTTGAAGCTTGGTGTAGGACTCTTGAGATTTGCCGTGTACTTGGGGCTAAGATTTGTGTTTTTCAAACTCCTCCCTCTTTTGGCTTTTCACCTGATAATGTTAGAAATGTTAGGGAGTTTTTCTCTAGTATAGATCGTGGTGGATTGGAGATTGCATGGGAGCCTAGGGGGACTTGGCTTAAGCATCTAGATGTTGTAAAGGATATTTGCGATTCATTAAATTTGATTCATGTTGTTGATGTTTTTAGGCGTGATCCAGTTTCAAGTCATTCAATTTGTTATATTCGTTTGCATGGTATTGGTAAGGGAGAGGTAAATTATCGTTATAAGTATACTGATGATGATCTTAGTGTTTTGCTTGGAAAAGTGAAGGCTTTGCTTGATAGGGGTTATGGGATGGTTTATGTTTTGTTTAATAATGTCTTTATGGCTGATGATGCATTGAGGTTTAAGCGGTTGATTTCAGATTTATTGTCCTAATATTTTTGGAATGTTTTTCTTGAATGGTGGGTATATTACTCCTTTTTCAGTTATTATTGCTGTTATTAACTCTGGTGGTGTCATGTCGAATGCATAGTTTAATACGTCTATTCCGTCTGGAGCTATTTTGCATCCGCATATTTCTGTTACTTCCTTTGGGTTTCTTTTTTCTATTTCGACTTGTTCTCTTGTAGCCTTTAAATCGAAGGTTGATTTTGGCGCCGCAACATAGAATGGTATTTTGTGGTATTTTGCTAGTATTGCTACAGTGTATGTGCCGATTTTATTGTATGTTGTTCCATCGCTTAGTATTCTGTCTGCTCCAACCACTATTTTGCTTATTTTGCCCTTTTGCATTAGTAGTCCTATTGTGTTATCTGTTATGAGGGTTACTGGAATTCCCTCCATTTTTAATTCAAAGGTGGTTAATCGTGCTCCTTGTAGTTTAGGTCTTGTTTCTGGTGCTATTACTTTTATCTTCTTTCCTTGCTTCCATGCTGAGCGTATCACTCCTAGAGCTGTTCCATAATATACGCAGGCTAGTGAACCTGCGTTGCAGTAGGTTAGTATTGTGTCTCCATCTTCTATTAGTTTGGCTCCATTCTCACCTATTTTCATGTTTATTTCTTCATCTTCTTTGAGTATTTTTAATGCTTCATTAGCAATTTCTCTTATGATTTGATGTATGCTTCCTCTAGTCTTCTTGGCTTTGTTCATTATTCTTTCAATTGCCCAGAATAGGTTTCTTGCGGTTGGCCTTGTTTTTCTAATCATATCGGCGGTTTTTGATAGTTCGCTTATTAACTCTTCACGATTCCTCGCTTTTGTGTGATATGCTGATAATGCTAGTGCTAGAGCTGCAGCAGCACCTATAGCTGGGGCTCCTCTTATTTCCATTGTTCTTATTGCTTCTGCAATTCTTTCTGGTTTTTCTGTTTCTATAAATTCTAGTTTGCTGGGTAGTTTTTGTTGATTGATTAGAATGACTTTTCCTTCTTTCCATTCAATGGTTTTAGGGAGCATTTTTTGCCTCCAATACATCTTTTAATATGTTTACTAATATCTCTACGGAATTTTTTACTTCTTGTGTTAATCCTTCTCCAAAGTTGATGTTTTTTGGCTGTATTCCTATGATTATGACTTTGGCTCCTATAATTTCTTCAATGTAGCTTATCAGTATGTGTGGTGATGGTCTGTGAGTTGATATTGTTGGATAATCGATGACGCTCTCTTTAGCTAATATTGCAATGGAGCCTGGTTGGGCTCCCATTTCTATGGCGTCAATTAATATTACATGTGTAGGCTTGAATTTTTCGATTGGACTTAGAAAGTTTTCTGGTGTTTCTCCGCATTCTATAATTTTAATGTTTTCCGGCATTTTATGTGAACTTAGTTTTTTAGCTACTATTACTCCTGCAGCATCATCTCTTCTCAATTCATTTCCTATACCCATTATCACTATTCTCTCCGCGTCTTCCAGTAATTCATATATTTTCTCTATCATATCAGTGAATAAGTAACTTAAAACGAATATATAATGATGATTAGGTTATTTTAGTTGGGAGGATTGTGAGTATGGGTGAAATAGCTTTTAAGGGGCATGTAAAGGGTTCAAGTGTTGTGATTCTAGGTGATGATGCAAATAAGCTTTGGAGTTCTGGTTATTATGGGGAGCTTAAAGATGATTGTTTAATTTTAGCTTCTTTTGAGGCTTTATATTTGGTTGAGCGAGGTAGATTGATCGTTCATGATGATGGTAAGCGTCTTAGCTTTCAAGATCTTCTAAATCACTTTTTAAAGGAGGACCCTGACATTTGGATTAGATATCTAATATACTCTGATTTAAGGCGTAGAGGATACGTGGTTAAGTCTGGTTTTGGAGGGAAGATTTCATTTAGGGTTTATAGGCGTGGCGCTGTCGTTGGGAAGGAGCCAGCTAAATATCTTGTTTATGGTTCTGTTGAGGGTAAGCCGATTGAACTTACAAGTTTATCTGAAATGGTTAGGGAGGCTAGAAGTGCTAGGAAGGATTTAATCTTAGCTATTGTTGATCGTCAAGGTGAAGTGACTTATTATGATGTAACACAAGTAAATCTTTAGGTGGTTAAATGTCTAGTAGATTTCTTGCTTTTCTAACAATTATACGTCCAGTTAATTCAGTGATGATGGGTTTAGGGGTTGTCTTAAGTGAGATTATAGCTTTTCAGGGTATTCCAAGTTTTAATGTCCTGTTTTTTGGCTTTTTAACTGCTTTTTGCTTAACAGCTTCTTCTATGGTTTTGAATGACTATTTTGATTTTGATGTTGACTTAGTTAATGCGCCTTGGCGTCCTCTTCCAAGTGGTTTAATTAAGAAAGATGAGGCTACACTGTATTTTGCTTTCTTAACTTTTTTAGGTGTAGCTTCCTCTTTGACCATTAATGTTGAGTGTTTTCTTTTGGCTTGTCTAGCTACTTTTATTTCTTCATTTTATAATGCTCGGGGTAAAAAGTATGGTTTGCTAGGTAACTTTATGGTTAGTTTTTGTGTGGCTTTACCTTTTCTCTTTGGGTCAATTGCAATTAAATCTTATGGTTCATTATTGCTTCAAATTTTCTCTTTAGCCGCCTTCCTATCTAACACTGGGAGGGAGGTTATGAAGGGGATAGTTGATGTTGAGGGGGATAAAGTTAGGGGTGTAAGGACAGTTGCAATGGTTTATGGAAATAGGGTTGCGAGCATAATAGCTTTCCTTTTCTTTATGGGGGCTATTGTTGTTGGCTTTCTCCCTATACTGTTTAGAATTGTTTCATGGCTGTATCTTCCATTTTATATAATGTCCTGTATTGGTTTCGTATTGGATTCACTTTTCTTAATGAAGGATCCTTCGCCTGGGAAAGCTAAAACTATTAAGAGCCGTATTTTAATTTATATGTTATTGGCTATGCTTGCTGCCTTCCTAGGTGGTTTCCTTAAAGTTACGGTATGGTGATCCAAGTGAGTAAAAAATATGGGAAATTGAGGGGTATGCGTGATTTATTGCCAGAGGATGTTGCTAAGCTGAATTATGTTAAAAGTATGGTTAGAAAATTGTTTCAGCTTTATGGCTACAAGGAGATTTTGACTCCTACTCTAGAGCTTTTCTCCCTTTTGGCTGCTAAGTCTGGGAAGGATATTCGGCAGAGAATGTATGTTTTCACTGATTTGGGTGGTAGAAGAGTGGCTTTAAGACCTGAAATGACTGCTCCTGTTGCTCGATTCTATATTAATAATATGACAAGCTATCCCAAGCCATTACGTTTAGGATATATCGTCAATTGCTTTAGATATGATGAGCCTCAGTATGGTAGGTATAGGGAGTTTTGGCAGGGTGGATTCGAGCTTATTGGTTCTAAGGAGCCTGAATCTGATGTTGAGATTTTGGAGATAGCTGATTCCCTCTTAAAACGTTTAGGTTTCAGTAATCACTATATTAAGATTAATCATATTGGTGTGATTAGAGAGTTACTTGAATATGAGGGTATATCAGAGGATGATCAGAATAGAATTTTCACTTTGCTTGATAAGGGCAAATTGATGGATGCTCTTAATTTGCTTAAAGAACTTGGAGCTTCCTCCAGATTTATGGAGACTGCTAAGTCGCTTTTTTCATTGAAGGGTTTTAATTACAATGAAATTTTAATTGAAGTGGAGAAATTACTGATTGATTATGAGGATGCTTTAACTGCGTTTGAAAACTTTAAGCAGATACTTGATTTATCTGAAAAATGTGGTTTAACTGGTAGGTTATTTGTGGATTTCAGTTTTGCTAGAGGTTTAGAGTATTATACTGGGATGATCTTTGAAGCATATGCACCGCCAGTTAGAGTGGCTTTAGGTGGTGGTGGGCGATATGATAAGTTAATAGAGTTGTTTGGTGGAGAACCTACACCTGCAGTTGGTTATTCTCCTGGGCTTGATAGAATTGTGCTTGCAATGGATGAATTGAAGATTCCATTTAAACAGGAGTGGTATGCCAGAGTATTTGTAATTCCAGTTAATGAAAAAGTTAAGTCTGAGGCGGTTGAAATAGCCTATAAGCTTAGGAGCTTTGATATATCTGCTGAATTAGAGGTTATGAATAGGAGTTTAAAGAGGGCATTGTCCTATGCAAGTAATATGAAATTTACTCATGCAATAATAGTTGGTGAAAAGGAGCTTTTGAAGGGGGAAATTGTGTTAAGAAACTTGGAAAGGAATGTTCAATATGTAGTAACTTTAGAAGAAGCTATTAGGTTGTTAAGGGAGAAATTATAAGGGATTGAAATGTTAACTGAATCTGATATTATTGAAATTTTTAGGAAACTTAAATCTTTAAGGGCTAGAGCATACTTCTTCTTTAAGGACTTCAAGTATATACTTGTAATGTCCGGCTTGATTCATGCCTGTGATAAAAGTCTTCAAGCTGTTGAATGGCCTAAAGCCTTTGGATCTAAAACTCCCAATGAGGTTCTAAATTCTCTATTAATTGAAAAAATTGAGGTTTATATGAGGAAGCGTAGTGAACCTCAAGTATTTTACTCTCTAAAGGATTTTCTAGATTGGCTAAGTATAGTGAGTTAAGGTAATATATCCATACTTATTGTCCTAATGGATGGAAAAATATTAAACTTGAATTTGCACATGATTTCATGGGCCCGTAGCTCAGCCAGGATAGAGCAGCGGCCTCCTATACTTGGGGGATAGCCGTTGGTCGTGGGTTCGAATCCCACCGGGCCCGCTATTCATTTCTAATGGTATTTCTCGAAAATTTCTTTTAGCTTCATTTTTCAGCACGTAACGTCCATGGTAAAGTGGGTGACCCATACAATAATATATGTCTCCTAAGAGTCTACTCTCATTCCATAATGGTGCTTCCACATTTTCTTTACTGGCAACCAGATGAGATATTTTTTAAGCTTTTTCTTTATGTTTAATTTTATTGTTTCACCTTAATTGATTCTACAGATTTAAATCTATTTTTCTATATGCTCCTTCTCCATCCATCTTATCAGTGTTTTTCTAAGGCTATTGTGGCAAAACCGCTGGCTTTCTTTCATCTTTCGTCATGTCTGCTAATAATAGTCTTTCAAAGTTATGCCCTCTAGCTTTTCTATGAATCCAAATACAATTCATTACTGCTATGGGAAGAATTGTATTAGTGATCATGATGGCCTAGTTCCAGAATGGATTAAGAGTTATACTGTTTTAGCTTGGTCATACTTTATTGTCATATGTTGAGAGTGAAAATCCCCATTCGCCTCATTATAGTGATCAGTTGCTGTTTAAGAGTAGGGGTGAATTAAAGAAGGTTATATTTTATTTGGATGAGATGGAGGAGAAGTGCATTATTTCTAGAAAACTTAGTATTGAAGGTTAACTTACTAATTACTGGTTATTCTGGTGTTATTTCAAATTCACAGTATGGGTCTTCATTGGCAATGCATTTTATTTCTTTGGCAACCTTTTTCTTTTTGTAGACTTCAGTCATGACACTGGCTAAGATTCCTCTTACGAAATGACTGTATGTTTTCCTTCCCCTTTCCCTACTTCGCATTCAAAACAATTATAGATTCTGAGGCGGCAATATGGTGGGTTTTTTGTTATTTCTATCGTTTCCATTATTTCATAACCTACGCTCATAAATATGTTTGAGCTAATTTTTCTAAGAATTTCAACTTTGTTCTTTCCTAATATTTTTCTAATTTTTACATGTTCTGCTCTAAATTGTAGTCCATATTCGAATCCTAGAAGATATTGTAGGGTTTTTGTTACTGTTCCCATTTTGTCTCTTAGTCCTTTAATTAAGCCTTTTATTCCTATGTCTATAATCGTTATAATTTACTATTACCGATTTTAAGTGGGGAATGAGAGTGTATTCGCTAGGAATCCATTGGCTTTTGGCTCTATGACTTTTACATTTTTACTGCTTTAGGCTTCTTGATTTCGTTTAGTAATTCTTGTGGGCTGACCTTACTGTTTGTGAAGTCTAGAAGGGCAATTGCTGTAATTGATTTTCTTGGTGTAGAGTGTGAGATGTATATTATTGGCACGCCTAGTGATGCTGGTATTGATGCCAATTTTTTAGTACTCATGGTCTTACTTCTGCAGTTATAATATATCCATATAATTTGTGTTTTGGATATATTATGAATCATCCAACATCAAATGGTGTTGTTTTTATTTTTACCATGTAATTTTTGCTTCATTTTTATAAAAATCTTATTTGGATTGTTAAATTTAGCTTCTTAAAATTTACTTTTATTATTATGGGTTTTGTTATTATTTCTTTGTGTTTGATGTATTTCGCCAACCTTAAATTTCCTTGTTAGTAACAGTTTTATGAGTCCAATTACTAATTGGATGTGGCGATGGTATGGCTGGAATTGAGGTTAAGCCTACAAGGATGGAGTTGCTAGCTCTTAAGCGTAGATTGAAGTTGGCTAGACGTGGGTTAGAGCTTTTACAGGAGAAGCAGGATGCTCTTATAATGGAGTTTTTCGCTGTGGTTCAGGATTATAAGGCTGTGAGAGAGGATGTTGTTTCTGCTCTTAAGGATGCTTTTCTAGCGTTGGGTGGAGCTGAAATGGAGCTTGGTGCATTGAAGCTTGAGAGAATTGCCGCAGGTGTTCCAGAGGCAATTGAGGTTAGTATGAGGACGAGGAATATTATGGGTGTTTTGATTCCGGTTTTTAGTGCTAAGATTAAGAAGATTGAGAGGCCTTATAGTTTGGTTGATACTTGTGCCAGTCTTGATGTTGCTGTGAGTAAGTTTGGTGCAGCTCTTAATAAGATAGTTAAGTTGGCTGAGGTTAGTGCTACTTTGATTCGCCTTGCTGAAGAGGTTAGGAAGGTTAGGAGGAGAGTTAATGCTCTTGAATCTATGGTTATACCTAAGCTTGAGGAGGCTATGAGGTATATTGAATTCTATTTGTCTGAGAGGGAGAGAGAGGATATATTTAGGGTGAAGCGGATTAAGAAGAAGTTGGAGTTGAGAGCTGCTAGGAGATGATTATTTTTTCATTGAGGTTAGCATTAGTATTGCTTTAGCTAGATCTCCTTCTGATTGGATTAATGCTTTTCTTGCTTCTTCTAGTGTTACGCCTGCTTGTGCTGCTACTAATTGTATGTCTTCTTCTGGTATCTCTATTTTTTCTTCTTTCTTGGTTATTATTGGTTCTCCAATTATTTGGAATATTGTTTGTCCACTAACTTTCATTACTGAAACTGTTGGCTCCGGTATTTTTATGACTTCGCTCCCCCTTACGATTAATACTTCTTCTACGTCTGAGAGTTCTTCTAATGCTAGTCCAAGTTTTTTCATCATTCTCCTCATTTCTCTTGGGGACATTCTCCGCATCATATAATCGCCAACTTATAATTGTTGTCTTATTCCTTTATTCCTTTTCTTACCTTTACTGCTATTCCTGTTTTGAATGCTAGCATTTCTTCACCATTTAGTATTGCTTTTCCAATGGCTAGTAAGTTATCGTTTTCGTCGACTATAATTACTTCACTTCCCGGCCTTATGTTGGGGTCTGCATTTACGATGTGTTTTGCGAATACGTTTCTTCCTTTCATTATGTATGTTGCGACTTCATTTTTTACTATGACTCTTAGCCTTGGTTTTTCTATTGCTTTTAATATTCTTTTGGCGCCTTCAATTGATAGGGCGAAGAATCCGTCTTTTGGTCTTTTAGTTGCTAGTAGTTTTCCTTGATAATATATTTCTTTTATTTTTCCCGTTTTCTTAGATTTTTTTACTTCTATGTTTTCTGGGAAGAGTATGTTGCCTATTCCTAAGCCGAATTGGTAATCAGCAATTTTTCTCAGCTTGTAGAGGTTTGATGATGGCATAGATGATCACTTATATGTATACTGTTGGTGGGAGGGGCGTCTTTCTACCTTTTAAGATCTTATCTATGGCTTTAATGAAGTCTTCCATTGTTATCTTCTTATGTCTATTTCTAATGGCGTTCATTCCTGCTTCTGTGCATATTGCCTTTATGTCTGCTCCACTTGCTCCAATAGTCATTTTAGCTAGTGTTTTTAGTGAAATATCCTTTGAAATTTTCATTTTTCTGACATGTACTTTGAATATTTCTAGTCTCCCCTCCTCATCTGGTAGTGGTACTTCTATGATTCTGTCGAATCTGCCTGGTCTTAGTAGGGCTGGGTCTAGTAGGTCTATTCTGTTTGTTGCGGCTATTATTTTGACGTTTCCTCTAGGGTTGAAGCCGTCTAATTCACTTAGTAGTTGTGCCATTGTTCTTTGTACTTCTCTTTCTCCACTTGTAGATAGTCCTGATCTCCTTCCACCAATAGCGTCTATTTCGTCTATGAAGACTATGCTTGGTGCTTTTCTCCTGGCTAGTGCAAATAGTTCTCTGACCATTCTTGCTCCTTCGCCAATATATTTTTTGACTAGTTCGGATGCAACTACTTTGATGAATGTTGCTTTTGTTTCATGTGCCACTGCTTTTGCTAGTAGTGTTTTTCCGCATCCTGGTGGCCCGTATAGTAGTATGCCTTTTGGTGGATCTATTCCTATTTCTTCAAATAGCTCGGGTTCTAGGAGTGGTAGTTCTACTGTTTCCCTAATCTCTCTTATTTGCTCTTTTAGTCCGCCAATGTCTTTATATGAGACGTTTGGTCTTTCAATTACTTCCATTCCTCTTACATATGGATCTTCAACTTGTGGTAATATTTCCACTATGGCGAAGGTTCTTTGATTTAATGCAACTCTAGTGTTCGGGTATAATCTGTTTTTGTCAATGTCATTTGATATTTGGACTATTAGGTTTGGTCCAGTGGAGCTCTTTACTATTGCTCTATCATCATCTAAAACTTCAATCACATATGCTTCGATTAATGGTGGGGTTAGTAGCCTCCTTATCTTGTTTCTAAGCATTTCTACTTCTTGAATTAGTTTCTCCTTTTCTTCTGTAAGTGCTTGGAATTCTATTTCTAAGTCTCTTAGTTTTTGTTCTAAATATCTGGCGTAATCTCCAAGGTCTCTAAATAATATGACGTCTTCAGTTTCTGATGGTGCTGGCATAATTGTCCCCCTTATCTACTGTGTCATAAATTGTTTTGGTGGATAATTAAAATTTCTACATTAAGCGTAAATCGTATAAGTATAATTGTGAATTATCTCTTGGTGTTTGATTTTGAGTTGTGAATTGTGTGGACGACCTATTCGAGGGAAAGCACATAGGGTTATGATTGCTGGGGCAATATTGTCTGTTTGTTCTGCGTGTGCAAAGTATGGTGTTCCTGTTAAAAGTCCAGTAAAGACTAGTAAGAGTGTTAAGGGTGTTGTGAAGCGAAGGTATGGTGTGCGTAGACCTAGCTTTAGATTTGAGGATGAATTTGAGGTTGTTGAGGATTTTTCTAGGAGAATTAGAGAGGCTAGGGAGGCTTTGGGTTGGACTAAGGAGATTTTGGCTGAGCGAGTTAAGGAGAAGGTTTCAGTGATTCGTAGAATTGAGGCTGGGGAGATGCTTCCCACTTTGGCATTGGCTAGGAAGCTTGAGCACATATTAAAGGTAAAGTTGTTGGAGCGTGTGCCTGAGTATTCTCCTCCTTCTGTAAGGAGGAGGTCTAGTGAATTGACTTTAGGGGATGTTGCTGAGATCAAATTTAAGAAGAAGCGTTAGTTAGGTTTCTGCCTTTATCTGCTTTTTAACTTCTTTTATTAATTTTTGTAGATTTATCTTCTTTTTTGCACTTATTGCTACTATTGGCTGGTAGGGGAAGATTTCCCTTATTATCCTAGTTTTCTCATCTATTTCTTCCTGGTTTATTAGGTCTATTTTGTTGAGGCATATGATGAGTGGTGTTGCTGGAGCTACTCTTCTTAATATTTCGTCTGATGCTTCAATTTTTCTCCTTACATCTTTATTGCTTTCGCTGGCGTCTATTACTAGTATTATTAGGTCTGCAAGTGAGAGTTCATGTAGTGTGGCATAGAATGCATCTAGGATTAATGGATGCATGTCCTCTATGAATCCAATTGAATCGACTAGTATGAAGTATTCTTTCCTTCCAATGTTTATTCTTCTTCCATAGGTTGCTAGTGTGGTGAATGGTCCTAATCCTACATCTTTCCTCTCCTTTGTAAGTTTGTTGAATAGCTCTGTTTTGCCTGCTTGAGTGTATCCTGTTAAGATTACTACTGGTACTCCTAATTCATGTCTTTTCACCATTAACATTTTGCTTTTAAATCTTACTTTTTCAAGTTTCTTTTCTAAGATGGCTATTCTCTTTCTAACGTGGCTTTCATATACTTTATGTAGGTATTCACCTAGAGCCCCCCAGCCTACCTGTTCCCCATATAAGTTTCTGAATCTTATGTACTCTCTTGTCCAGGGAAGCGTATAGTATAGACGGGCTAATTCTATTTGGAGTTTTGCTTCAGCTGTTCTTGCTCTTTCTTCAAATATTTCTAGGACTAATAGGTTTCTATCTATCACATTAATTTGCCATCCTAATTCTCTCCTCAATCTAAATGCATGGCTTGCCTTTAAAGTATTGGAGAAAATTACTGTTTCTGCTCCAGTTTTCTCAATTATTTCCCTTAACTCTTGTACTTTTCCTTTGCCAATATAGAATGATGGGTCTGGTGCTCTCCTTTTCTGTATAATTTTTCCTACAACCTCGTATCCCCTACTTTTAGCTAGTTCTTCTAGTTCCTTAAGTTTAGATTTATATCCTCTTGTAATGCATTCTACTAGTATTGCTTTCATCTTCACATTCAAATTGAAATCTTTAAATTAAAATATTGCGTGGTTTATATTATGAGAAAACAGCCATACAAGATTTATGTTCTACGTATTGGTCACAGACCTGAACGTGATAAACGTGTAACTACGCATGTTGGATTGGTGGCTAGAGCCTTTGGTGCAGATGGCATATTTATTGATTATGCTGATAATCATGTGTTTAACTCGCTGGTTAAAATTGTTAATCTATGGGGTGGACCTTTCACTGTAGAGGTTGGAGTTAATCCTTTAAAGATGGTTAGAGAGTGGAAGGAGCATGGTGGAGAAGTTATTCATTTGACTATGTATGGTCTTAATCTTCCAGATGTAATTAATGAAATAAAGAATTCTAGTAAGGATAAATTGATAATTGTTGGGGCAAAGAAAGTTCCAAAGATATATTACTTATTAGCTGATTGGAATGTTGCAATTGGTAATCAACCTCATTCTGAGATTGCTGCTTTAGCTGTTTTTCTTGAGAAATTAACTGATGGATGGGTTTTCAACTCAGTTTTTAATAACGCTAAACTTAAAGTTATTCCATCTGCTAGAGGGAAAAAGATTGTTAAACTTTAATTAAGTCAAAGAATTTAAATTATCATAAAACAATAAATTAAGTGGCGTCAAGTCAGCGGTGCTGGAGTGGATTCAAGTAAATGTTGTATGAATACTATGAAGAATTTGAAATAGACGAAAGCTTCATTGCAGTTATAAGGGAGATTGGCGGGGAAGATGCTGTTTCAATTGCAATCTTGCTAGCAGAGAATCCAGAGATGACTGACGAAGCTATAGCTGAAAAAACAGGAATAAAGTTGAACAATGTTAGAAAAGTGTTGTATACTCTGTTTGATAATCAATTGGTTTCCTATAGGCGGATTAGAGATAGATCTACTGGCTGGTTTGTCTATTTATGGAGATTAAACAGAGATAACATTGAATCACTTGTAAATCTAAAGAAACAGTTAGTATTGGAAAAGTTGAGACAACGACTTGAATATGAGCGAAATCACATGTTTTTTTATTGTCCTAACGATAATGTGAGACTGACCTTTGAAGAAGCTGTTGAGTACTCCTTTAAGTGTCCAATTTGCAGTAAACCATTACAGCCCTATGACAATGTATCTATTGTTGATTTTCTAGAAGAAAGAGTTAAAAAATTGGAAGAAGATTTATCTAAGTCTAAGGGATAAAGCTATAATTGTCATACAAACTTATTCTCTTATGAAGTATCTTTGGG
>JANZKD010000027.1 GCA_025061245.1 Candidatus Culexmicrobium profundum | reverse complement strand
TAGGTAAAATGTATGAGTCAAAGGAGGAGGTCTTAGAGAATAGAAGGGCTTTAAAAGAAGATCTCTATGGGTTTAAACCTGTTTTTCCAGTAGCTTCTGGAGGATTGCATCCAGCTCTAGTTCCTGAAATAATGAAGTACTTTGGAATTGATGTTATTATTCAAGCCGGTGGAGGAATCCATGGACATGATTTAGGTACAATGGCTGGAGCTAAGGCTATGAGACAAGCAGTAGATGCAGTTTTAAAGGGTGTTTCACTCAGCGAGTATGCGAAGACTCATAAGGAGTTGAAGATTGCAATTGAAAAATGGGCTAAATGATATTTGAAGCTTGATACTCCATGAAAACCCATGGATACCTTCTCTTCACTACTTCAATGATTGAATGAGGTGATATTATTCCCTCTTCACATATAATCCCATGAATAAAATCTCTTCTAGTCACATCGAATGCTGGATTTCTAATAATTAGTCCCTCTGGAGGATTTTCCCACACTTCACTGGGATCTCTTTCCTCGATTTTCTCATAGTCTCCATACATTGTTAATGGTGAAAACTTTAGTAGCTCGGTGACTACATAGAATGGTGTTCTAGCTTCAGCTGCAACCAATGCGATCATACTTGTACCAATCTTATTAATTATGTTTCCTTCAGATGTAATTGCATCTGCACCGACTATTACAAAGTCAACATCATTCATAAAGAATCTTACAGCTGAATCAACAATTAATGTGGTTTTAATTCCAGCCTCCAGTAGTTCTCTTGCAGTTATTCTTCCTTGAAATCTAGGTCTAGTTTCAGTGCATATCACCTCAAACTTTTTACCCTTCTCCTTAGCCTTTCTCAGCATATACGTTACAGTTGAGGAGTGACAATGAGTGAGAATCACAGAGCCATCCCTAACTCTCCTAGAACCAATTTCAGCAATAATTTCCTTAGACTTACTTAACATGTCTAGAAATTGCTTTGATGACATAGATACAATTTTCACTAATTCCTCCACCTTATCCTCTCCGCTTGATTTAACTTTATGTATTATCCATCTAACAGCATTTCTCATGAAAGGTTCAGTTTCTCTAGAAGCAAATAAAATTTCTTTAATCTTCAACAATTCTCCTATAAATTCTTCTCTTGTTTTAACTTTAGTCTCCTCAGCCCATTCATTTAAAACTTTTATTGCAGCTATAGCAATATTTCTTGCTCCTTGAATTTCTAATCTCTTTATCTTATTTGCAACTTCAACTATCTTATACACACTATCACAGCCTAATTATTTCTATGACAGATTTCTACTTTAAGAGTTTGTTAATTGCACAAAAACTCTTACCTCAATTAAGTTTAACTTTAATATGTTGTAGACGTAATACTTAACTACAATGTGATGAGAATTTTAATAGAGGTGATATCATGATGTCTAAAAATCCATTAGATTTAGCAATCAATAGAAAATTCACTAAAGAAGAATTAGCAGAAGCATTAAGATTTGCCATAATAGCTGAACTTGACGCAATTAATCTATATCGTCAATTCGCTAGAGCAATAGACGATGAAAAGTATAGGAAAGTTTTTGAAGACATAGCCAAGGAAGAAAAAACACATGTCGGCGAATTTTTAGCATTACTTAAAAAATTAGATCCTGAACAAGTTGCTGAATTAAAAGCTGGCGAAGAAGAAGTTGAAGAGTTAACTGAAGAATAGTCTGCTAAAGTATATTTTTCTTAAAGAATCAATCTTCAATTTTTAATTTTTATTATTGATAGTGATCTAAATAGCATATGCATGCTTTTCAAAGTTACCTTAAAGTTCCCCAGTAAGGGAGCATTGAGCAAGTATGCTATGTTATATTTTAAAATTGATAAGTGAATAGGGAAGATATATGAAGAGGATTTGTTATTTTAACAATGCTAATTAATGTAATTAATCAAATTTGGAGGATCATGATTGGGTGGATGGAGTAAAGCTGTATTTGAAAGAGATCTCCTACCGAATCGATGCATTATTTATGCTGGTTCCTACCTTCCTCAGCGTAAGGAGTGGATTCGAAGATATTTTGATTCTTGGAGCAGAATAAGGGGTACCTGGATAAAATATGTGTATGCAACCAGCAGAGGGAAGGAATATTTGTTAACCTTTAATGTTTATGGGGCTTCTATGGTCATGGAATTATTATACTTGCTTAAGGATGGAAATGTAGAGAAATTATTTTTCATTGGGTCCACTGGTGGGAAATACCTTTCAATTGGATCAATAGTTTTGCCGATTGAAGTGGTAGAGCAAGCTGGACCTGTTTCAATTGAAGATAAATCTAAAAGGATAATTAAGCCTAGAAAAACTTCATTATCTAGGTTAAGAAGTGTTTTGAATAAATTAAATATGGATTATATTGAGGGTAGAATACTATCTGTTCCATGTGTTCTTCATGATATTACTCATATCCACGAACTCTTCGAGAAGGATGATAGCATCCTTGGTGTAGAATTAGAGTTGTCAACTTTCTATTATTATTCTAACAAATTGGGATTTGAGGGTTATGTTCTTCTTTATATAAGTGATAATAAGGAGTATGACATTATTAGTGGAGTTGAAACTGTTAGAGAGGCTAGAAGAAAAGCTTTGAAACTTATTACTAAAATAGCATTACATGTAATTTGAGGTTATCTTTCTTTCAATTATTGCTTTAGCTTTATTAATAATGCTTAGTACCTCTCTTCTTGGAATTGAGGTTATTTTTTGAATTTCTGCTGGTGAGTATTGGATTAATTCCTTTAATGTAATTATCTTATTTGCAGTTAGCTTATCTATAATATTTCTACTTAGTCCTTTTAGGTATGTTACTGGATATAATTTCCTTTCTTCAATTATTTTCTCAATACCCCCTTCTATTGGCATTTTCCAGCCAAGATACGCAATGCCCTTGCATTTTGCATATTTAACTGCATGGTGTGAAAATTTTGTATTTGAAACGACCATGGCACCATTTACATTTAAGTCATGTAATCCTAATCTGTATCCTTCCTTCACATCTTCATAGACAGCCCAGAGAATTCTTACTGCATCTAGTCCTGTTAAGGCGTGATGATTGTAATGGTGTTTGACTTCGACAATATATATTCTATTGTCCTTAAAGGCTATGGCGTCAACTTCATGATCAACACATTTTCCCTTTATTATCTGGCCATGAATCACTTTGAATCCTATTTCAGATAATATTATTCTAATATATTGTTCGAAATCCGGTTTTGGTTTCAGTAGGCTTAGTGATTCTCTTAAGTCCATTTGAAACTTAAATATTGGATCATACTTGCCCAGTTCATCATATATTTTTTGAAGGATTTCTCTTGTTTCTATTCCATCGTAAGCCTCTTCTTCTATTATATTAGCAATTTTCTTGGCTAGACTTGGATTTGCACCTAGTTTAATGCATGTTCGCATTATTTTTCTTTTATCAAACGGCTGTTTAGATCCATCTGCCTTAACTACATATAATCTCATTTTCTTCAACATTAGTTATTATCTGCACATTAAATTAATTTATAACCTACTAATTGTCTATAGTTTTCAGATTTTTCTGGGTTGTCTGAAAAATTCATCATCTATCATTTCCTTCATGAAAATTTCTCTTGATTTAATCCAAGACATCATGATTTCGAATATTTGTTCCTCTTCTTCAATTTTTAGAGTGTTGGTTGAACCGCATCTTGGGCATGTTAATGATAAAAATATGCCTTCTTGGTTAAATATGATTTCTAATAGGAAATTTTCAACTTCATCTTTTAGGCCGCAAACATTGCATCTAAAGAGCAGTCAAAACGCCTCCAATAATAGTCTAATTATTAACTATAAATACTTATTTAATCTTCTTTCAAAATGTTAGTGATATTCATAAGATAATTAAATTATTTTGCCTAATTTTTTACGGTTAGTTAAAATAATTTTAAAATATTCGTTTACTTAAGTAAATATTGAAATGACCTCCAATATGAGTGAAAATAATAGCCTTGAATTTTGGGGTAAAAATTATGTATTCGAATTAACACCCAATGAGCTCAAAATCTTCACTGTAGAAGAAGCATTTAACCCAATTACAAAGTTTATCCAAAGTGGTCCTACCTTTAAATCTTTTAGAAGCATTAGGGAATTAAGAGTGCCTGAAAAGACAGTTCCTATTAAAAATTTAAAGCGCATAGAGAAAGTTAATGGAAATCTTATAGAAATTCAATGGACTGAAAAACTCAATGACATTATATATACTACTAGAAGGAAGACATTTGAATTGTTTGAAAGAGATGCTGAACGACTTTACAATGCTATTTCAGATTTACTGAGAGGAGAAAAATTTAGTGATATTTATGCGAAGTATCGATTAGAGCTTTCCTACGGAATAATAATTGAGGACCCTGAAACTGTAGTTATAATTAGACGAGATGAGGGGAAAATATCATTTATAGATCCAAAAACCTATGAGCTTATGTATAAAAATAAGGGTTATAGAGCTGAAATTGTAGGTGGAAGAATTTTCATTCATGAACCATATCTATATAAGTTGATTGGCAGTGCAGTTATACCTTTCAAAAATTTATTTGACGTAAGATTGGAAGGGAGAGATTTAAGGGGGAAATTTAAGTTAAAGCTAATTTTAACGGATGGATCAAAATATACATTCAAATTCAAGGAGCATTCTAATGCTCTTCAAGCATATCAAGAAATTAAAAGCATTATACAGGGATTAGGTCCTAGAAAGATGAAGGTGAAATCAAAGTCTAGAGCTCTTATACTATCAGGTTTAACTTTCATATTATCTTTCTATGTGACTTATTTTATCTTAAGATGGTTTCAGACAGCGTTACCTCTATCCACATTTATGGCTGTAGCTGTCTTCATATTATACTGGAACTTTTTAAGCCGCTATTTCTAGAGTAGAGTCTCTTTTGAATTCCCTTGTATATTTCAAAGTAAATTTCAGGGTCAATTTCACGTGCAATTGCCAAGTCTGAGTTAACAATAAAAATTGCATGCAACCTGGCGTTTTTAATTTCATCTAAGCTAACTGGAGGTCTCTTGTAATAATAATCACATAATCTTTTTATTTCATTGATTTTACTTCCACTCCTATACCTGGGTGGAATTATGTAAATCTCTGGAATTTGAGGTAAATAGAATAGGGGGAAGGCTAAAGCGAATTTTTCCGCATAATTACTGTATCTGGCAATTTTGCTTGCAATTCTGGCTTTAATGTAAGTTGTAGGGTCTAAAGCATGTTCTGGTGGTACAAATCCAGTTTCAACTTCAACTATGATTCTACCATCACCCTTAACACCATATATATCACAAGTTAAATTTCTCTCTAAATTGCATTCAATATCAACATTGTATCCTTTAAGTAATAATTGCTTAGCTACTACAAGTTCCATAACTGAGTGATTAATCTTTACTAGACCTCTTTTATATAATTCAATTAATTTGTTCTTAAGCGTCTTTATCGAATTAATGACATTGTTCGGAGTATTTATACTAATTTTCTCATAAATGACATTAATATCTCTCATAAACTTATTAATACCTTTCATACATTCACCAACATCAAATCAAATTTAAGGTTAAACCTTAAATGTTACAACATTTTGTTTAGTAATAGTTTAAAACTTTAGACAATCATTTCAAAATTATTAAAGGGAAACATTTAAATAAAACTTCCGTTAATATATTAATTACCCGGGCTAAGGGCATGCTTAGACTGATAAGAGCAGTCTATGAGGGTTAACCTAATACCCAACGGCCGGTCGCAAGGCTGGCTGTGAAGGTATAAGGTTAAGTCTCATGGACGCTAATGTCAGTCTAGGCTTAGATTGGCCCGGGAAACTTATTATTTACAAAATTTGTTTAATCCTACTTTTCAGATTCCTTTATTTTCTTTATAATTTTGAATAGGTATCCACCTTTACGCTTCCTCTTCCTTTTATATCTGATGCTTTCAAATCCACCATCACTCATTGATAGTGGGGAGATGCCGCTTAGAATTGATGATGATGAATTTGTTCCTTTCCTCCATTCAATCCATTTTTTGAGTTCACTTTCTTCATAAATTATGTTTCCAAGTAATTCATTTTCATTTTGAGTTTTAGTTTCTTCTTTTTCCTCTTTTTGTTTTTTATCGTCTTTCATAATCTCATAATATATTAGGCTCCTAATTTCTTATAATGATTTTCATTTATCCTTCGGATTTATACTAGATCTTTCTAATTTGTTCATAAATTTATCTAAATTGTAATGAGATGTTAAACTATCGCCAAGGAAATTATTTTAAGTTGTTTTTCGACGTATTAATGGGTTGTGAATGATTGTTGAACTTTTATTGTATAGTTTAACTCTTAACTTTATGTTGAACTTTTATATACTTTTTTCCCCTAGTTTTTTAAGGTGTGTTGTATGCGATTTGTGTTAAAGGTTAGAAGGAAGGGTGTTCTTATTCTACCAAAGCGAGTTAGAGAAATTGCCGGAATAAATGAGGGTGATGAAGTTATTGTAGAGGCTGAAAGGAACATGCTTATTATTCGAGTTTTAAAACCTAAAGTTGTTGATGTTGATCCAAGTGTCGTAGAGAATCTTCTGAGAGAGGAATATGAGCTTGAAAGAAGGAAGTATGGGAGGTTATTGCATAGTGGATAGATTAGTTCTTGACACCGGCGTATTAGTAGAGTATATAGTGTTAAGATCAAAGTTCAGATTTAAGGTAAGTAAACTGTTCAATATGGCTTCTATGAATAAAATAAAGCTTTATATTAGTCCTATTACTCTAAGTGAAATTCTGTATGTTGTCTCAAAGATATATGAAGCTGCTGGTGTTCCGAGTCCAAATATTGAAGCATTAGACTATGTAGAATGGATTAGGAGGAAGACAGAGATTGTCAAGCTAAGTGATGATATTATATTTAGAACTGGTGAGCTAAAGAAAACATTACGAATAGCCTTATCCGACTGCTATGTTATTGCATCAGCAGAAGCAGTAAATGCAGCACCTCTCTTTAAAGCAGTTGAAAAGGAAATGATGCCAGTAATTGATGAGTTGAGAAGATTAAGAGTAAAATTTTTAGAAGAAATTGAAGTTTAAGATTTGATAACTTTGTTATTGTAAATTTGTTTAAATGTTATTCTTTCCGCCAAACTTTCATTGCTTATGTATTGTGGGGATGTTATATGATGTATAGTTTAACTTAACTATTTACTGCACCATTGAAGAATTATTAATGCTAAGATTTTCATAGTATCGATTACTGAGTCAATATATACGTATTCGTCGATTCCATGGCTATTTCCGCCTGTAGGACCCAAAGTTATTAATGGTGTTCCACCATAAAGTATGAAGTGGCGTGTATCTAGACCAGCACTATCACCACTAACTTAACTTTTCTACCAAGTATTTTCTTAGTTTTTCTTTTAGCTAATTGTACAATTGGATGGGTTATTTTTGTTCTGATGGTTCAGCTTTCCATCCAAACCATTCAATTATTGGAGGGTGTTCTCGAAACCATGAATCCCTCTCTGCTGCTTCAGCTATTGTTTTTTCAATTTCACTTTGTACTTCCATTACTGTTTCACCTGGTGGCCATCCATTTCTACATTCCATTTCAACCTATCCTGCAACAGTTGAGGGCCAGTCTCCTCCTCTAATAACACCGACACTAATTGTTGTTACACGACCCTTCATATGGGGTGAAATATCCTCTGCATATGGATATCTAATTTTCTCCTGTTTCTTTCTATTGAGTTCCATTAATGCATCGTAAATTAGAAATGATTTCTCAATAGCATTAACTCCCAAGTGGACTGTTGCTGCATGAGCGGTTTTACCATAAATCTTAATCCTGAAGTATAGTACGCCGCCACTGGCTCCTCCAATACCTCCATCTTCTTTCTCAATAGTTGTACCAATTAAAACGTCACCCTTAAGCTTAATATCTAAATCCATTATAGTTTTGAGAGCATAAATCATAGCAGCAATACCTGCTTTTTGATCAGCTGTTCCTCTGCCATACATTTTATTATCTACTATTTCAGCTCCCCATGGATTATAGGTCTAAGCATCAACTGGTTCAGGTGAAACTACGTCAATATGACCGCATAGGAATAGTGATTTGCCTCCACCTGAACCCTCTAGTTTTCCAATAACATTTGGCCTATTCTTATAACCATACTTCTTATAGGATGTGGTTTCGAAGAAGGCTGGATGCTGCCTTAATTCTTCAATTTCAAGCTCTCAGAAATCTGTTTTAAGCCCCATTTCTAAAAATGTATTGAAAATGAATTTTTTGGCCTCAAACTCCCGGCATACAACACTTGAAATTTTCCCCAGTTTTCTCAGAAACTCTATTATTCCATCGCGTTTAAGATCTATTAGATTACAAATTTTCTTTTCCACATTCTCCATAGAATTTATCCTCCTAAAATTAGAGTTAGTTGATGATTATATGTTCAATTTAACTATTAATCTTTAACATATCCAATTAAGCTCCTCCTGAGAATTAGTAATGTTAAAATGAATGCCGTTAGAGACATCGATATTGTAATGAATCCCCAATTAAATCCATACAAACTAATTATATATCCTACAATTCCAGGTCCCAGAATTCTTCCAATGTCAATTGCAATTCCAACGATACTATATGCAAGGGCATATGAGTCACGTTTGCAGAGGGATGCTATTAAAGCATTTCTCGGCGGAGCAGCCATAACAGCACTCCAAAGGAAACGTGTAAATGCAATTGAAACCGGATCTCTAGCAAATATTAAGAGCAGAGTTGAAACTAATCTAACTAAACCAACCAACATTAACGTGTTTACATGACCAATTCTATCTGATAAGTATCCAATATACACCCTGGAGAATATTCCAATGAAAGCTCCAGTCGTCAATATCATACCCAAAATTGTATAACTATAATTCAGTTCATCTACAACCCAATATGATAATATGGGGGACATGGATGAAACAGCTGTAAAAAGAAAAATTGATGCCACTAATAACATTAGAAACGGCTTGTTAACTATTCCCCCAACTTGTCTGAAGGAAATTTTCCCTGTATTTGCATTGACATTCTTAATTTCAATTTTGAGAGATATGATGAAGCCTATAACTGCAAAGAGTGTAGCTATTAGGAAAACATTTTGTGCACCCATTTGATCTGCAATGTAGCCAGTAAGGGTTGGAGCAATAACTGTGGGGCTTCTTCTAATTGTAAATGCTATTCCAAAGGCTGTTGCAGCCATGGATGTATCTGCGAAAATATCAGCTGCACTTGATAGAAATACTGGTTCAATTAATCCCTCAGAACATGCGATAATGGTCATGCCAATAGCCACCATTAAAATATCGGTGGCTGAGAATATGGTGAAGAATGCTAAAGCTCTAACCAATAAGCCAACTAAAATTAAATATTTTTTGCCAAAGAAATTGGATCCTAAACCGCTAAGTAATCTTGCAATACTTCTGACAACAGAGCGCAGTGAATAAACAAGTCCAATTAATGCTATGTCTCCTCCAAGATCAGCAATATGGCTGGGTAGAACAACATTCATGCTAATAAGAGTGGTTAATGAAAGAGATAGTGAAAGTAGAGCGATATCCTTAAACTTGCCCATTGATTTCATAGTCATGTTTCCACCTCAAGAGTCGATTATAGCAATGTACCTTTACAGCATGATATTAACTCTAATTTCAAAACTATCATATAACAATTATCGTTCCGTAATTTTTTCGGAGCTGAACTATATAAACACATAATTATATATACAAAAATTATTGGGATAATCTGATCTATTTGGAGGTTGTATTTGAATATGAAAACTGAAACCTTCACTCAAGAAGTTAAGGAATATGCTTTAAAGAATGGCGCTAACCTTGTTGGTATAGTTTCTGTTGAAGCTATTGATTCTAAACCTAGAATATGGGTTGGATGGAAGATTCAAAGCTACACTCAAAAGGCATCTGAAATTATGCCTGAAGCTAAATCAATAATTGTCTTAGGTTACCATGTCTGGGATACAATTTTCGAGTTGGCTGTTAAACGTGGTGACAAGTGGACTTATCCTGGCTACTATCCCCTAAAGTTTATTGAACTAAAAATGACTTATTACTTGAAAATGAAGGGATTCAAAGCAATTCCAATTAATAGGATATCACTTAAAACATTAGCTAAACTTGCTGGCTTTGGAAATTTTGGTAAAAATTCTTTGATAATCAATCCTGTTTATGGGCCGTGGATTAGATTTACTGCAATTTTAACTGATGCTGAACTAATTCCTGATGAGCCGTTTGAGGATGACTTATGTGGTGACTGTGAAGCTTGTATTAAGGCTTGTCCAGTTAATGCCTTAACTCCCTATAAAGTTGATGATAGAAAATGTCTTGTAGGTATGCATTTAAATGATTGTCAAGATGCTTATTATCTTAAGTTATTTGAGAAATATGAGCCCTCTATAACCAAGAATTCACATTTGATGTGTATTGAGTGTCAAAGAGTTTGTAAGTATGGTAGAAACCTACACTACTAACATGGAGTTAATTTTCACGTACTAATATTTTTCCTGGAAGCTTACCTGTATGTTTACCTTCTTCAATTACTATTTGGCCATTAACTATGACATACTCGATACCCCTTGGATAAATGCATGGATTATCATATGTGGCTAAATTTCTAATTTCATAATAGTCAAATATCACTATATCTGCCCAAAATCTCTCTCTAATAATCCCTCTATCTTGAAGACCTAAGAATTGAGCTGGAAGTGAAGTTATCTTTCTAATTCCCTCCTCAAGTCTAATTATCTTCCTTTCCCTAATATAGTGGCCTATAAATTTAGGGTAGGTTCCATAGTTTCTTGGATGCAATGCTTTTGGTTCATCTTCAACTGAGCCGTCAGTTGAAATTGCTGAGAATGGTGCCTTTAAAATAGCTATTACATCTTCTTCCCGCATATATCCCAAGGCAACTGTAGTTTCACCATTATCCATTAAATACAACTTTCTCATAGCTTCCCATGGATCTTCCAGTTCCATTAAAATTGAAATTTCAGTGAAGTTTTTACCAATAAATTCTGGATGTGACTTGGATTTAGTAACAACATAGTATGAAGTTGGATTCCATGGAATTCTAAAAGGTGTACCCTTCCTTTCAAGTTCTCTTCGCTTCTTATCAATAAACTCTCTTTCTCTTTCGAATCTTTCAATAGCTTCACTTTTAATCTTTAACCATTCCTCCTCCTTCTTAAGTTTCTCGAGAAGCTTTTCTTTTTCCTTTTCAATTGATTTTTCAGGTGGTAGGAAGAATGATCCTACATTTGATACTGCTACAAAAAGCCAGGGATATACATCGCACATAACATCAATTCCTTCATCTCTAGCCTTTTGGATTAATCTTAGGGTTTCTATGGGTTTTCCCCAATTATTTGGACTACAAGCTTTATGATGTGATATGCATCCCGGAATTCTTGCTTCTCTACATATTCTAATAAACTCTTTAACTGCTTCAATTAGCATGTCATCTTCAGATCTAATATGAGCCATAAAAACTCCACTATACCTTGAGGCAACTTTACATAGCTCAATAAGCTCCTCTGTATATGCATTTCTCTGAGTTTCATATTCCAGTCCTGCTGTCAATCCGAAAGCTCCATCCCTCATTGCTTGTTCGAGAAGTTTCTTCATCATACTTAATTCCTTATCTGTAATCTCTGATCGTTCTCCTCCTTCACCCTCTCTACCTAAAACACTCATTCTAATTGTTCCGAATCCACAGAGTGGAACAACATTAATTGCATATCCATTAGCTTCAATCTTTTCACGCCACTCTCTTAATGTTGTCCAGTCAACTTTAATTTGAAATCCATGTTCATGTAATTTTTCTTCATATTTTTCAGCAAACTCCTTAGTCCATGCATAGGCTGAGAATCCGCAATTTCCAACTGCTTCACATGTTATTCCCTGTTTAACTCTATTCATGGCTTTACGATAAATTAAATTTCTACACATCATGTCTGAGTGGGAATGTAAGTCTATGAATCCTGGAGAAACAATTTTCCCAGTAGCATCAATAACCTTTTCACTCTCCAAACTACACCTACTAATCTTCACTATTCTCCCATCTTTAATTCCAATATTAGCTCTAAACCATGGATTTCCAGTTCCATCTATTATCACTCCATCTTTAATGACTATGTCAAACATTATGACACCAAAACCATTATTGTAGGATAGCATAGATAAGAGTTAGCTTACATGAAGCTAAGTAATTAAATTTGACTCTAGGAAATGTTTAAAAGAACTTGGTGCTTAAAGCATATAATCCAGCGTCACGGTGATTCTAATGGGTTCGCCGCTTAAATCAATATGGGCAGTTCATCTTGCAACTCTGGCATTCTTTCTTGGAATAATGATTGTGGCACCGATAATTTCACCCTTCTCAATTTCACTTGGAGCTACCCCACTAATTATTGGATTTCTATCAGCTTTAACTTCAATAACCGCCTTTATTATGCGACCGATCTTTGGGTTGATTAGTGATCGAGGATATCGTTTTGAAACCATGATGCTTGGAGCCTTTCTAGGATGTATTGCAGCATTAATTTATGCTTCATCAAGTAATATTTGGATTTTCGCAGTGGCGAGAATAATTCATGGTCTTGCCTCAGCTTCCTTTCTACCAGCTTCAATTTCAACTGCCATTGACCTCGCTCCACCTGATAGGGTTGGTGAAACTCTTGGATGGAGAAGTACAATGTTTGGGGTAAGTCAACTTGCAGGTCCTGGAATTGGAGGCTACATATCAGACTTAACAAATTATAATACAACTTTTATAGCAACCTTAATACTTTCAATGATCTCACTTGGAGTACTATTTATAGCGCGAAGATGGGCTGGGAAGTATACTAGTGAACGGGTAGAGCGAAAAAGTAGTTTCAGAGATATTCGACGATTATTAAAATTAACATTTATCTGCCCAATGATTGCAGTTGCATTCTATGCAATATCATATAGTGGAGTATTCACCTTTCTACCAGCATTATATAAGGAATTAGGGCTTGGAGCAAGTGTATATGGATTATATGCAAGTGTACAGGGAGGATTCAGCATATTAACAAGAGCTACAAGCGGAAGAATTGCAGATAGAAAAGGACCAATACCAGTTGCATCACTGGGATTAATTCTAGTTATAGTATCATACCTATTACTATACATTGACTATTTACCGCCAGCAGCCTATATAGCCGCTTCAATTTTTGGAATAGGATTAGGCTTAATTGTTCCATCACTCCAACTCTTAGCTCTAGGCGACTTACCCAGCGAGATAAGGGGTTTCGCATCTGGAATTTATACAATGGCTTTCGATCTAGGCTTCCTATTAGGACCATTGATAATGGGCTACTATATAGAGTTAACGGGAAGCTACACTTCAATTTTAACGCTCTTCCCAATATTCGCAACATTTTCCTTCATTGCAATACAATTTGCAAGACTAGCAAAACATGATTAAGATATTTTCTAAATTTAATATTAATAATCCTAGTCAAGGTGATAATTAAGAAATCATAATAACCAATATTATCAGGTAATCATCTGCTCTTGTAAGCTTTTCTTTTCAAAGCAATTCTAAAAATTATAATTATCTTTTCTCTCCATCTTATGCTGTATAAAATCCTGTAATCACCTACTCTTAGTCTATATGCATGTTCAAGTCCAATTAATTTAGTTACTCCTCTAGGGAGAGGATCTTCAGCAAGTAATTTAATTTTCTCCTCAATTCTCCTTCTAAGCCTATTAGGTAGACTTCTAAGTGCTTTATGAGCCCTCTTAGTTAAAAATATCTGAAATGTCATGCTACTCCTTCTTGAATGGTATGAGCTCACTTCTCTTCAGCTCTTCTTCCATCTCTCTATATGCCTTGATGTCTTCTGGTTCAGGTATTTCTTTTTCTAGAATTTTATCCTCTATAGCTTCAATTCTGGCTATCAGAGTGTCTAGTTTATCATTAACTTGTTTAAGTATTTCTAATATTTCATTCGACATTGTCCCAATAGAGATTAATAGTTTCGGTATATAAATTCTTTGAGATAGCTGTAGTTTATCTACTTTCCTTTTATTCTTTCATTTCATATTCACAGTAATCGTCACCTTCTAGAACCCACTTAACTCTTTTAACCTTAATGTTTGGATTGTAGCCGACAATCTTCCAAATATCCACGTCACAGTATATTTTGCATAGTTCTTCTGCACCCTTGCTCATCCATACTTCAGCGAAGGGGCAGAAGGTCACTCTAGTCTTTCCACCCCATCCAATGCTTGGGAGATCTGAGAATTTCCTAAAGTTTTCCAGTGTTAATTTTAAGCCTCTCTTTAAGACTTCTTCTCTAACCTTATCGCCTCTCTCTAATCCAAAACGCTTCACTGCCTCCTTAACGAGCTCAATTCCCTTCTCCTCTCCAAATTTTTCCACTAGGAGATTTGTAAAGTGATAGAACATTAATCCAAATAGTCTTGCCATCTTTCTAACTTCTTCTTCAGCTTCCTCTCGAGTAAACAGCTTCTTCTCCATTAATTTACCCCCTATATTTTCCAATTATGACTTCATCTAAATTCATTCTCTGCGACTTGATTGGTGCTTCATCTGGCCAACCTATAGCTATGTGGAGGCGAGTTTCAATATAGTCTGGCAGGTTAAAGTGTTTTCTAAGCCTCTCAGTAGATTCCTTTCCATGGGTTAGCCAGACAGCTCCAAGTCCAAGTGCATGAGCTATGAGGCACATGTGGTCGGCGGCTGCAGCAGCATCATAAAATATATTCTGAGGAACAAGTTCATCATACTTTAATGCACGATAAATACGCATATCTTGGCAAACAACAATTATAACTGCATTATCTACAGGAATGTCACTTCTCACCAACTTCTTCTCTTCAGGTGTACGGAGTATGAGAAATCTAGTTGTTCCAAGATTACATCCTTGAGGAGCCATCAAACCTGCATAAAGAATTTTCCTAATCAACTCCTCAGGTACAGGCTTAGGCTTCCACTGCCTAATAGACCTCCTCCCATAAAGAAGCTTCTCAACAACCCTCATCTCCTCCTCACTAAATGGCTTAGGAAGCTCAGTGTCAAGCTCAATCTTCTCACCTCTTCTAAGCTTTAAGGCCAAATCGAGATATTGTTGAGCCCACTTCATGTCAGGTGCATCCATAGGTAATCCACGACTCTTCCAAATGTCTAATAGGAATCGAACAACTTCACCGAAATTCTCTGGAATCTTCATCTTACCATTCAAAATCCTATAAATCAAAACTTCAATAGTATGGTGGGTGCGTTCATGAATAATACCCCTTAAAACCTCTGGATCCATACGCATCAAATCATCCCTAGAAAAACCGAAAACCTTAAAATTTATTCCCAATTTTTTCACCGAAGTATATTTTTTAAGTGAAGTATTAAAAGTGTTTACATCAAAATAAGTAAATTGTGAAAAAATCAATCTAGATATTTTCTTAAATGTATTTTCTAATTAATAAATTAATTAAAGGTTATGTAATTAAGTTGTATTCTTCATTTGGCTTCAGGATTACTACTACTGACTTTGTTTTTTCTCCAATTTTTTCAGCGAATTCCAATGGATTTTTATTTCTCATATGCATTGGAATGACAATTCTTGGTTTGATTGTTTTTGCTGCTTCTACTGCTTCTTCTATGTCCATGGTGTATGTTCCTCCTATTGGTAGCATGGCTAGATAGATGTTTTCTAGTGTTTTCATTTCGGGAATGTAGTCTGTGTCGCCTGCATGGTATAGTGTTTTATCATTTATTGTTATTAGGTAGCCTACTCCAAATCCTTTTGGATGGAAGGGTATTCCAGGTGCTCTGAATCTTTTAATATTGTATGCTGGGACTGCTTTGATGATTATGTTGTTGAAGTTGATTTTGCTTCCTTCCTGGATGACTTCTATGTTGCTTATTAGGGTTGAGCATGGTTTTGGACCATAGATTAATGTGTCTTCTTTTTGGATTGATTTTATTTTTGAGGTGTCGCAGTGGTCTCGGTGTGAGTGTGTTATTAGGATTAGGTCTGCTTTTTCAATGTATTCTCCTGCATATGGATCTATATAGATGACTTTGTCATTGACTTTTATTTGGAAGCTTGCGTGCCCTAAGTATTTTAACTTAGTTTTTACCATAATCTCACTCATTTAATTTATGTTATTTTTCCTAGAATAATTTAACGTTTCTTTAGAAACTGCTTAGAATTGCTTGTGAGTTTTAGTTTTAGGTTAATGTTGATGGAAAAATTAAATAATATGGTTTTATTGATTTTCATCAAAGTAAACTTAGCGTGGGTTTAGTGCCATGAATGGTGAGTTAACTTCCCTATTGACTTCATTTATACTGGTTACATTGGCTGAGCTTGGAGATAAGACTCAAATTGCAACCATATTACTTGCTTCTAAGTTTAAGCCTTTTCCAGTTTTTATTGGTGGTGTTTTTGGTTTTTTGATTGTTAATTTACTTTGCTTTGTTTTGGGTTGTTGGATAGGTTTTTCTATACCTTATTTTTGGGCTAAGATCTTTGCTGCAATTCTCTTTATTTTTTTTGGTTTTCTCCTACTTAGGAATGGTGGTGATGAGTGGAGGATTGATTTTAAGGCTGGAAGTTCAGCGCTCATT